>JBLGBD010000064.1:0-16133 GCA_047617585.1 Pseudohongiellaceae bacterium
CCGTAAATCCAAATAGAAGCTTAGCGTTTCCAGAACATTGGCGTAAAAAGCACCAGCAATGTGAAAATCTCAAGTCGGCCCAAAAGCATCGCAAAACACAGAATCCATTTAGCGGTTGCGGGCAACGCCCCGTAAGTTAGCGCTACATTTTCAAGGCCCGGCCCTAAGTTATTGATACACGCACCTACCGCACTAAACGCGGTGATGATATCTATCCCGGTTGCCAGAAGTGCTAACAGCATAACCATAAAAGCCATCACATAGACGGCAAAAAAGCCCCAAACAGATTCGATGACTCGGTCAGGTACTGGATTTCTGCCCAGCTTGATGGGTATCACCGCTTTGGGGTGAATGAGACGCTGAACTTCGCGAAACCCTTGTTTGAAGATTAACAGGATTCGAATTACTTTCATGCCGCCACCGGTAGAGCCAGCGCAGGCACCGATAATCGCTGCATACAACAGCATATAAGGCAGAAACAATGGCCAGGAATTAAAGTCTGCCGACGTAAACCCAGTGGTGGTTGCAATGGAAACCACTTGAAACACACCTTTAATTAAGGAGTCACCAAAGTCTGCGTAGACGTTTGAAAAATACAAAACGCTGACAGTGACAAGGGCTACAATTGTGAGGATAAAGGCATAAAAAACAAATTCTGGATCCATTAAGTAGTGACGCAGCGAACGCCGTTGCCACGCCGTAAAATGCAGAGCGAAATTGATACCGGCGATGAACATGAACACAATGGCGACGGTTTCAACCGCGGCGCTATCAAAGTAGCCGATGCTCGCGTCGTGGGTCGAAAATCCACCAATTGCCACAGTAGCAAGACTGTGGGAAATCGCATCGAACACATCCATGCCCACCAACCAATACGCCGCCGCACAAGTGAGGGTAAGAGTGAGATAGATATACCACAGCGCTTTGGCGGTCTCAGCTAGTCTTGGCACGAGCTTGTTATCTTTTACTGGCCCAGGGCTTTCGGCCCGATAAAGTTGCATACCCCCTATTCCCAACATTGGCAGCAAGGCCATTGCAAGAACGATAATTCCCATACCTCCTAACCACTGCAGTAATTGCCGGTAAAATAGCAAGGATTTAGGTAGTCCATCAAGCCCAGAGATTACTGTTGCGCCGGTTGTGGTTAGACCGGAGAGGGATTCGAACACAGCGTCGGTGAGTGATAGATGAATTTGCGGAGAGAGTAAAAACGGCAGGCTGCCTGCGGTGCCTAGTACCACCCAAAACAGGGTCACGATAAGAAAGCCGTCGCGGGTGCCTAGTTCTTGCTTGGAACGTGAAAACACCAGCCAAAGCACAAGCCCAACAAAGAATATGCTGAAGAACGAGTCGATAAACGTTGTTGCCATACCGTCGTCATAGAGATAAGACACAAATAAAGGCGGAAGGTTTGCGAGTGCGCTGAAAAGCATTAACAGCAGCCCCAGCACTTTAAATATTATGGTTGCATGCATCAGGCTAGAAGAAACTAAAGCCTACCTGGAATAGACGTTCTACTTCAGGTATGCGTTTTCTATCAACTAAGAAGAGGATCACATGGTCATCAGGCTCAACGACTGTTGCGTCGTGGGCGATCAGAACCTCTTTGTCTCTTACAATAGCACCAATTGTTGTGCCTTCGGGTAAATCGATATCTTCTATGGCACGACCAATCACCCTCGATGAGGCTGCGTCGCCATGGGCGATTGCTTCCATAGCCTCGGCCGCGCCGCGTCGCAGCGAATGAACGTTAACCACATCGCCGCGACGAACATGGGTCAACAAACTGCCTATAGTGGCCTGCTGCGGGGATATGGCGATATCTATCTCGCCGCCCTGCACCAAGTCTACATAGGCGGGGTTGTTTATCAGCGCCATGACTTTTTTAGCGCCAAGGCGTTTAGCAAGTAAAGACGACATAATGTTTGCTTCGTCATCGTTTGTGAGCGCTAGGAACACGTCGGTATCACCTATATTCTCATCTACTAAGAGGTCCTGCTGCGAGGCCTCGCCATTTAGCACGATTGCTTTTTCGAGAGTTTCTGACAAATAGCTGCAGCGTTTTGCATTGTGTTCTATCACTTTTACTTGGTATCGATCTTCTAGGTTCTGCGCCAAACGTAGCCCAATATTCCCACCGCCAGCGATCATGATCCGTTTATAAGGTTTGTCCAAACGGCGCAGTTCACCCATGCAGGCTTTGATGTCTTTTTGCGCGGCAACGAAAAAGACTTCATCATCGGCTTCAATTACAGTTGAGCCTTCGGGAATGATAGGTCGGTCTTTGCGGAATATCGCAGCCACCCGAGTATCAACCCCAGGCATGTGCTGTCTTAGTAAACGAATTTCCTGACCTACCAAGGGGCCGCCATAGAAAGCTTTTACAGCAACCAATTGCACTAAACCATCGGCAAAGTCCAGCACCTGCAATGAACCGGGCAGGTCGATAAGCTTGGTTATATAGTCTGACACTATTTTTTCAGGACTGATGGTCACATCAACAGCAATGCCATTTTTACCCATCAGCTTTTCGCTCAACAAGTAATTGGACGCCCTGATACGGCAAATCTTTTTTGGGGTTTGAAACATGGAGTAGGCAACACGGCAAGCCACCATATTGACTTCATCACTCTCTGTTACGGCGATGATCATATCGGCATCTTCACCTCCGGCCCGCTCTAACACATCGGGATGTGAGGCATGCCCTACAATGACACCGATATCGATATGATCTTTGAGCTCTCTTAGCTTCTCGGCATCGCTATCCACCACAGTAATATCATTGGCCTCGTTCGCCAAAGTTTCTGCGAGGGAGCTTCCCACTTGATTGGCACCTAGAATGATTATTTTCATGCGAGCCTGTTTCTAATGACACTATAGAGTCGCAGCTAAACTACGAAACTTTTCTTAAAAGAGAGAAGAAAAAACCGTCAGGTTCATCTATTGCGGTTGGAAGTAGCTGCCTTCCGAATTCGCATTCTACTCCCCAATCGGCCGTGATGCCTTCATATTTAGCATCTGACGCAGATTTCAGGAAGTTAGCGACAATTAATTCGTTTTCAGCTTTTAGAACTGAACACGTTGTATACAGCAGCAGCCCACCGGGTTTTAAGCATTTCCAACAGCTTTGCAGCAGCTGTGCCTGGAGCGCATTGAGCTCAGCGATATTTTCCGGGCTTCGAAGTATCTTGATATCGGGGTGACGTCTAAGAATACCGGTCGCGGAACAGGGAGCATCAAGCAGAATGCGATCAAACGGTTTGCCGTCCCACCATTGATCAAGTGCATTGGCATCGGCCACCTTCACCACAGCGCTGAGTTTCAGCCGGCTCAGATTTTGTTCAATTTTTGCAGCACGCCCAGCGACCAGTTCAATGGCGGTCATTGATCCTAGTTGCTGTTGGGCTTCCAATAGATGGCAGGTTTTTCCACCTGGGGCAGCGCAGGCGTCTAGTACCCGCTGACCCGGTTTTATCTGCAGTAAAGCAGGGATAAGCTGAGAAGATTCGTCTTGGACACTAACATGGCCTGCTTCGAATTCAGGTAAATCTCTCACCGCGATGGCATGTGTCAGGTAAATTGAGGTTGGCGCCAATTTGCCCGCTTTGCCATCAATACCCGTATCCCTAAGCCGCTCTAAATACTGCGCTGTGCTGGTTTGTGCATTGTTTACCCGCAGAACCATCGGCGGCCGCTGATTTGACGCCTCAAAATAGGCCTGAGAGTAATCGGGCCAGTCGCTTAGCACTTGGTCAATCAGCCACCTGGGCATGGCAAGCGCTGTGTATTTAGGGGCAGTTTTAAGGGCCTCGTCAATAGAATCTGCCTGTCTTAGGTAGTTGCGCAAGACCCCATTGATGAGCCCTTTGCTCCACGGCTTTTTGAGTTTCGCCGAGGCCGTCACGGTTTCGTTTATTACCGCATAGTCTGGCAGATCCATGAACCTCAGCTGATACAGACCGATTAAAATTAGGCTTTTAACGTCACCGTCTTTGTTACGTAGCGGCTTATCAAGCAGCTGCGTAAGAACCCATTCAAGCAGGAAAAACCATCTGCAAGTGCCATAGGTGATTTCTTGCAGCAGTGGGAAATCGCCGCGATTTTTGTAAGGCGCCAATAGCAGCGTTAACGAAATTTTTTGGGTTTGTAGTTTATGCAGTGTTTTAGTTGCCAGCGCTCTTACATTTTCGGGGACTTTTTCTTGGCCGCTACCAGTATTCATTTCGCAGCTTCAGTGCTTAAAAATAAACTGCCTATTCTAAAATAGTCGGGTCTTGAGTTGTGAAGGTCTCGAATTGATACAGCGTTTTTCCCCGGCAGTTGGATACTAGTGATTTGCAGTGAAGATTGATGACATGCCACAGTGACACGGTCTTTACTAACGCTGACTATGGCGCCCGGGGGTTGGTTAAATTGGGTTGAGCTGGGGGTTGCCTGTAAAAACCGAACCCTCTGTGTATTGTAAAAGCAGTAGGCTGGCAGCCTGCCGATGCCTGCCCGAATCACCCTATCGATTTGCTGCGCACTTTGCATGAAACAAAGTAAGGCTTCGGCTTTGTTCAGCTTAGCCGCATACGTTGCCTTGCTATCGTCCTGTATTTCTGCGCCCGCCTTTGCCGAGACCAAATTGTTTAGAGTATGAAGTAAACCGATTCCACCTGCGACAACGAGCTTATCCTCTAAGTCTTGCCGAGTGTCAGTTGCGGTAATTTCAATCTCGACTTTGTGTATCATTTTACCTGTATCAAGGCCCTCATCCATTTCCATAATGGTAACGCCGGTTTCATTGTCTCCGGCGAGAAGCGCCCTTTCAATTGGGGCAGCGCCGCGCCATCTCGGTAGTAATGACGCATGGACATTGATGCAGCCATAGGTTGGCGCGTCGAGAATCTCCGCCGGCAGAATCAAGCCATAGGCAACCACAACCAGGAGGTCAAGTTTGAGCAAGGCGAACTGCGCTTGGGCTTCTTGTGTTTTCAAACTGGCAGGCTGGAGCACGGCTATGTTGTTGGCCAAAGCCAGCTCTTTGACTGGGCTAGGGGAAAGTTTCTTGCCGCGCCCGGATGGTCTGTCGGGTTGGGTATAAATCGCAACCGGCACAAACGACGTGTCAATTAATCGACGAAGATGATGACTTGCAAAGTCAGGTGTTCCTGCAAAACCAATTCGAAGTTGAGGCACAATAATTAGGCAGTCTTCTTGTGTTCTTTTTCTAGTTTGCTTCGAATGCGCTCGCGCTTTAGCGTGCTCAAGTAGTCGACAAAAAGCTTGCCTTCCAAGTGATCAATTTCATGTTGAATACACACGGCAAGAATATCGCTTGCCTCAAGTTCATAGTGGAGCCCGGTTTTGTCTTGGGCGCTAATCTTTACTGTATGGGGGCGAGAGACCGTTTCGTAAAAGCCCGGCACCGACAGACAGCCCTCATCGTACTCAGATAGCTGCGTATCAATTACCTCAAAACTTGGATTAATAAAGACTTGGGGGCTATCCTTGTTCTCGGAAACATCAATCACAATTAGTCGCTCATGAACATTAACCTGAGTGGCAGCAAGGCCGATACCTTGTGCATAATACATTGTTTCGAGCATATCGCTGATCAAGTCATCGAGTTTCGCGTCGAAAACAGTAACGGGGCTAGCGATTTTGCGCAGCCTAGGGTCCGGAAACTCCAGAATGTTTAATATAGCCATGACCTTGTGAACCTGCTCCGGGTAATTTAATGCACAGTTAGGTGCTTTGTGCGCAGTCTGTGAACTGCTTCTAGTGATAATGGGTGCGTATTGATAAGATATCAATGCCTAATGGGTTGGAATTCTAATGATGAAAAACAAGGTTATAAAGCCTTTCTTGCTATCTATAGCACTAATTTATAGTGTTTTTGTACAGTTGCCGGTTTTAGCGCAGGGAAGTTTACTGCTAGCGGGATATCCGGATGAATACACTGTTAAGGATACCGACACATTGTGGGATATTGCCAGCCAGTTTCTGCAAGACCCCCAGCGTTGGTCGGAGATATGGCAACCAGACCCTTTTATCGACAATTCTGAGTTAATCTATCCTGGCGACCTGCTGTCAATGAGCAGCACTAACAACATCAACCGTCTATTGCTAAAGCGCGGCGGCCGGGACGTTGTCAATCTGCAGCCAGAAGTTCGCGAGGTGTTGCTTTCAAGTGCAATACCAGCCATACCCCTAGAGGCGATCGAAAATAGCTTCACTCGCAATCGAATCATTGATCCAGAGCTTTACGACAATGCCCCCTATATCGTGTCCAACTTGGGTGACAATTTGGCTATCGGCACTGGAGATGAAGTTTATGTCCGCGGCAGTTGGCCAGCCGGCGCCGCATCATTTGAAATCTACCGCCGAGGGCGCCTCTTCACGGGAGAATCCCGTAAAGACATTCTCGGGCTAGAAATAGAGTATTTGGGCTTTGCAACGGTATCCAATGAAGAGTCGTTCGACCTGCGACGGGTGCTAGTTAATAACAGCAGCAGAGAGATTCGGGTGGGTGACCGCCTGCTAATAAGAGAGCAATCAAGAATTGATGCCACTATATTTCCTACTGAGCCTGCGGAAGATTTAGTCGGCCAGATTATCTCGTTTCAAGGGGTTGAGACGATGGCCTCTCAACTGGATACAGTAGTTATCGATTTAGGTAAAACTGACAATTTGGTAATCGGTGACATATTGTCTATTCAGCATGCAAGCACATCCATAGTGGATCTGGTAGAGCGCGAAAAAATGTCGTTCTCCGAGCGCATGAAAGGTGTTTTTAGGCGCGACAATAAACTGGAATTGCCCGGCAAAGAAATTGGTACTCTGTTGGTCTATCGGACATTTGAAAACCTCAGCTATGCAGTCATTCTAAGCAGTAAAGAACCAGCGCAGCTTTACAACAAAGTCGCCTCACCTTAGATTTTAGCGAGTAAGTAAGCACTCACACACATTCCATTTATCAAGGATGAGATATGGAATCAGCCAGCCTGCGGGATTACCTGCACCTCAGCTTTTGTGCGCCCAAAGCGCAGTTAAAACTTGGTCGCTTGCTTAAGCGGCTTGGGTCCCTAGACTCTGTTCAAAAAAAGCTGTTAAACCCCGACTCCACTCATGGCGTTGATGAATTGCAACGGCAGCTCGGCCTATTAAATGGTCGCTGCAAAAAGTGCGACTGGGCGATTGAAAAAGCACTCGAATGGCAGAACAAGCCGTTTAGCTACATTATTTGCTATGAAGATCCTCTTTACCCATTGCTTTTAAAAGAGGTCAATGACCCGCCCCCCGTGCTGTATCTTGAGGGAAACCCTGACCTGCTTAGCCAAATTCAGATAGCCATCATTGGGAGCCGGCGTGCCTCGGTTTATGGTTTGCGAAACGCCTGGTGGCTCGGCCAAGAGTTGAGTAAATTGGGGGTTACAGTGACCAGTGGCATGGCGGCAGGTATAGATTCGAAAGCTCATGAGGGCGCGCTGGCCCAAACTGGTGCCACTGTCGCCGTTGTAGGAACCGGAATCGACGGTTGCTATCCAAAACAAAACTATGGCCTGCGGCAGCGAATAAGAGATCAAGGAGTAGTGGTGTCTGAATTCCCTCTAGGGGCACCGCCTCATGCATTCCACTTCCCACAAAGAAATCGAATTATAAGCGGTTTGAGCAGAGGAGTTGTGGTTGTAGAGGCTGGGATGAAGAGTGGCAGTCTAATTACCGCTCGACTAGCAATGGAGCAAGACCGAGAGGTGTTTGCTTTGCCAGGGCAAATTACCAACCCCATGGCCCAAGGTTGTCACCAACTTATTAATGATGGCGTGAAGCTTGTCCAGAGCGTTGATGATATCGCGCAAGAAATCGGCCTGTGGGCAGATGATTTGATAGTAGCGGTCAAGCTCATCCACTGCGGCGCAACGACTAATGCCGAAAGGTTAATCCTAAACACCTTGAAAGCTGAGCCAGCAACTCTCGATTTTCTGCTGGCCAGTACGAGTGTTCCGGAGCAAGACCTAATTGCAGGCCTTAGTGTATTGGAGGCGAAGAAGGTGATAACGTTTAGCTATGGCAGATATAGCTATTGTGATCGAGGTTAAGTTAAAACACAGCCATCCACTATTTAACCTGAAGTCTGACACTACAAATCAAAACTCGGCCACACCACAATTTTTGAATAAAACTAGATCCAGATTAAATTTAGCAGCCAGTATTGCGCTACTATTGTCCCCCAACCTATTGCCGAACAATCATAAAGCAGGAAGCTTTCGGCAAAAATAAGTCTTTATCAAACTGCTGGAGCAACATAATTGGAGCAAGTAAACACAAAAGCCGTTAAGGACTTTTTCATCGGTCTGCAAGACTCTATATGTGAAGGGCTAGAGGCTCTAGACGGCAAAGCCAAGTTTCACACTGATCAATGGGATAGAGACAGTGGCGGCATGGGTATAACCAAAGTTATTAGTGGCGGTGATGTAATTGAAAAGGGAGGCGTAAATTTTTCTCATGTTTTTGGTGAGTCTATGCCGGCATCAGCCACAGCGGCTAGGCCAGAATTGGCAGGTAGGGCTTTTCAGGCAATGGGGGTCTCATTAGTTATTCATCCCCAGAACCCGATGGTGCCAACTTCCCATGCAAACTTTAGGCTGTTCGTTGCTGAAAAAGACAGCCAGGAGCCTGTGTGGTGGTTTGGCGGAGGCTATGATTTAACGCCCTATTATGGTTTTGAAGAAGATTGTGTCCACTGGCACAACACGGCAAAACAAGCCTGCGATAAACACAGCGATGAGTACTACCCACGCTTCAAAAAATGGTGCGATGAGTATTTTTATCTAAAACACAGAGATGAATGCCGAGGTGTTGGCGGCCTGTTTTTTGACGACTTTAACGAACCCGGTTTTGACGCCAGTTTTAATTTCGTAAAATCAGCTGCGGCAAGTTATCTTGAGGCATATGCCCCAATCGTTAAGCGTCGCAATTCAACTGCTTACACTCAAGCACAGCGTGATTTTCAGGAATACCGCAGAGGCCGTTACGTCGAATTCAATCTAGTTTACGACCGCGGCACAATCTTCGGGCTGCAATCGGGGGTTGGTCGAATAGAGTCTATACTTATGTCATTGCCGCCAAAGGTACAGTTCACCTATGATTGGCATCCCGAGCCAAATTCGCCTGAAGAAAAGCTGTATACAGACTTTTTAAGCCCCAGGCAGTGGGCAACTTGTTAAGACGTGGATAAATTGTGATAAAACTCGGTGTAGTAGGTCATCCAATCGCTCATAGTAAATCGCCGTTGATTCATGGCCAGTTTGCCAAGCAGTTAGGAGTGGCTATTGAGTATGAAAGATACGATATCAAACCGAAAGATTTCGACCGGTTTGTCAGTGATTTTTTTGCCGGCGGCGGTCATGGCTTAAATGTAACACTGCCCCACAAAGGGTCTGCTTTTTTGTTATCTAGCCCCGCCACAGAAAAAGTGTCTCTAGCTAAAGCGGTTAATACCTTAAGCTTAGATAAAAAGGGTCAGCTTACGGGAGATAATACTGACGGCGCAGGTTTAGTCAAAGACCTGACAGTCAATCATGGGGTTGATCTTGCCCATAAAAAAATACTTATTCTTGGCGCCGGTGGCGCCGTAAGAGGAATATTGCCAGCTCTTATCGAGATGCAACCGAGCATGATCACGGTCTCAAATCGATCCATGGAGAAAGCTGAAGGCTTAAAGTTGGAATTGTCCAAGCACTACAAGATCAACACTCTGGCCTATGACGAGTTAGGTGGAGACAGATTTGATTTGATTATTAATGGCACATCGATGGGAATAACGGGGCAGATGCCTGCTATCTCGTCCGCTGTTTTAGCCGAGACTACCGTGTGCTACGACTTAATGTACGCGGCCCAGCCTACGGCTTTTGTTCAGTGGGGAATGGCAAAGCATGCAGCGCTTGCGGTGGACGGGTTTGGGATGTTGGTTGAACAGGCTGCAGAGTCGTTTGCTATTTGGACAAGCCAGCGCCCCAATACAAAACCTGTTTATCAATCGTTAAGACAATAAATAAGCGGCCCGGCTTACAGCTGGCCTTTCTTTAAACTTAGGTCTACTTCTAAAAATCGAGTCATGTCTGACCATTGCTTCCAAACCTGGTCCCAGCCCTTGCCTTTGCGTATCTCTACGTACTTCTTAAATTTCTCTGAACTATAAACAATATCTTTAGATGTCATCTGCCTAGCGGTTTCTTCCACAACGTCGTCCAGGCTATTGGCCAGGGTTTCGCCTAAAAGATGATGCACTATGATGTTTGCTTTGGTGACATCCATAGGAATCAATGGGATGCCTGCATGCACGATATATTGATCGTTAACCTCTTCAATCAGGCGATGGGCTAGGTAGGCCTGCTCCATAAGTTCTAGATAACCGAGAGTTTTTGCAGATTCGCCCTTGGGCGATAGTAAAAAATTAGTGGCAACTTCTAAAAACGGAGAGACGTAGGAGTCAATTCCAGCTTCCACCGCAGCAATGGATACAGCGCCAATAAAAGAGGGCACATGGCTTATGTATTCCACTACAAATGCCTTTAGGGCAACAGCCGGATTAACTTTTGGCAGGGCAATAGAGCGCGGCAGAGCGAGCATCTGCTGCTCAAGTCGGTTTAACAAAGCACTGGTTTGAACCTCATGTTTCTGAGCCTCTATTACTAGTTCTTCAATCAATGTCTGGGGCATTACTGAGTCCGTTGCTTGCCATAAACCTAAGAGCTGTGAAATCTACTACAAAAAAAAAGGCTATCGAATTAACTATAGCCTTTTTTTGATTTTACGTGAGAAGTTAGTGTGCGGCTTCTTCACCGTTATCTTCGCCATGCTCACCGCCATGCTCACCGCCATGCAAATCGGAGGGTGTTAAAGCGACGGCATCACGATCGTGACCCATATAGGTGAAACGGGCATTTTCCGTGTAGTTACCTTCTATCGCCATAAACGCAATTAGAAGTAATAATACGATGGGTGGTCCTAAGATGGTAAGCACCAGAGCTAGTCTTTCCCACGCAACGTGCATAAAGATAGCCGTAATGAAGCCCGCTTTTAACGTCATGAAAAGAAGCACTAGCGTCCATCGCATAGCACCCTGTACTTCAAAAAAGTCTACCGCGTAAGAGAATCCGCTCAATATAAAGAGAAGAGTCCAGATTTTGTAGTAAATCCCGAGAGGATGTTGTTGACCTGCTTCAGCTGACATTTCTGTCTCCTCTTACAGTAAGTAGAAAAATGCGAAAATGAATACCCATACAAGGTCGACAAAGTGCCAATATAAACCAGCAATTTCGACTATCTCGTAACCCTTTTCATGGTAGTAACCACGCTTCACTCGAAAGGCCACCCATAATAGGTAGATAACACCACCTGTTACGTGCAGGCCGTGGAAGCCAGTTATCATGAAGAACACCGATCCAAATTGAGCAGCCCCAAAAGGATTGCTCCAAGGTCGGATGCCCTCATCAACGATCAGTTTCGTCCACTCAAATGCCTGCATGCCAACAAACGAGGCGCCTAAGGCGGCAGTAGCGCACATAAACCAGAACGTCTTAACCTTATCCTTGCGGTAACCCATGTTCACGGCCAAGGCCATGGTTCCTGAGCTGGTAATAAGGATAAACGTCATGATCGCAATCAGGATCAGGGGTATCGGATCACTGCCACCGATTGATAGTGCAAATATCTCACTCTGAACTGGCCATGGCTCTGTGGTCGTTAGCCGAACGTTTAGATAGCCAGTTAAGAAGCAAGTGAAAATAAACGTATCACTTACTAAGAATATCCACATCATGGCTTTGCCCCAAGGGACATGATACGCCTGTTTATCTGAAGTCCAGTCATCGACTAGACCGCCTACGCCTTCTTGAGGCCCTGCTTGTATTGCCGCAGCTTCACTCATTCTGTCTTCCTGTTATTTGCTTTTGTTAATCGAATTACTGGGTTTACGTGTTTGCGAGTAGTGCAAACATGATCAGCCAGACAACAAGTAGGAAATGCCAATACAAAGCACAAAGCTCAACGCTCTGCTTAAGCTCCGAGGGTTTAGCCCCAGACATTAACCGTATTAATCCTTTACTCCAAACCCACAAGCCGCCTAACAAGTGGACGGCGTGAACTCCAGTTAACAAGTAATAAAACGCATTAGCTGGATTAGAGGATAAGTAAAAGCCCTCAGCTTGAAGATCTCCCCAAGTGAGGTATTGACCTGCGATAAATAGCACTGCAAAAAGGCCAGCGCCGACAAACGAGGTCACTACATTGCGTGATTGATCATTTTTGGTCAGGTTTCTCGCCCACTGGAAGAACACGCTGCTTAGCACCAACAACCCGGTGTTAAACCAAAGCTGCGAAGGTTCAGCCAGTGGTGTCCAATCCGGCAGCTCCATGCGAATGATGTAGCTGACGGCGAACAGTGAAAAGATAACTGATGCAATAACCAAGAAAAATACAAGTGCTACCTTTTCAGGCGAGGCGTCAAAGGTGCCCTCAGCTTTGAGGCCACCTATGATTCCTTTTCGTTCCCAGGGTTTTGAGGCGAGCTCTTTAAATAAGCTCATAGATCGGCCTTAGACTGATCGTGATCTGGGTCGAAATGATGCTCGTCTGCAGTAGGCTCTTCACTTTCAGGTACATTCTGAGGAATGAAATCCTGATGTGCACCCGGTACGCTGTAGTCGTAAGCCCAACGGTAAACTGTTGGCAATTCAGCGCCCCAGTTGCCATGAACAGGCGGCGTATCGGGAGTTTGCCACTCTAAAGAAGCCGAGCCCCAAGGGTTTGGATCCGCTTTTTTGCCATAACGCAGGCTCCAGAAGATGTTGATGAAGAACAGTAATTGAGCGACACCCACAACCAACGCTGCAATCGTAATAGCGGCGTTCAAATCTTGTGCTGACTCAGGGATAAAGTCGGTTTCGCCAATTGCGTAGTAACGTCGAGGTACACCTAAGAAGCCTAGGTAGTGCATAGGCAGGTAGATTGCGTAAGTACCAATGAAGGTGATCCAAAAGTGCACTTTAGCCGTGCCTTCGTGGTACATACGACCGGATACTTTCGGGAACCAGTGGTATAAGGCAGCGAAGATTACCAGTACTGGAGATACACCCATTACCATATGGAAGTGAGCAACCACAAAATAAGTATCTGACAAAGGTAAATCGATCACCACGTTACCAAGGAACAGGCCAGTTAAGCCGCCGTGAATGAACGTGAAGATAAACCCAATGGCGAAATACATTGGCGCATTCAGACGAATATCACCTTCCCACAGTGTGAGAACCCAGTTGTATACTTTCAGCGCCGTAGGCACCGCAATGATCAGCGTTGTCGTAGCAAAGAAAAAGCCAAAGTATGGGTGCATGCCACTCACATACATGTGGTGAGCCCAAACCACGAAGCTCAAGCCGCCAATCGCGATAAGCGCCCAAACCATCATGCGGTAGCCGAAAATGTTCTTGCGCGCATGTGTGCTCAGTACGTCTGACACCAAACCGAATGCGGGCAGAGCTACGATGTAAACCTCAGGATGACCGAAGAACCAGAACAAGTGCTGGAACAAAATCGGGCTGCCGCCTTCGTAGTCAAGAATGGTTCCTGTTTCGATAACTGCTGGCATGAAGAAGCTAGTGCCAAGCAAGGTGTCGAACAACATCATGATTGCCGATACTAGCAGCGCAGGGAATGCAAACAGACCCAAGATAGTCGCGATAAAGATTCCCCAAACAGTTAGAGGCAATCTCATCATGGTCAAACCGCGGCAGCGATACTGAAGAATCGTCGTTACATAGTTCAAACCGCCCATTGTGAAAGCGATGATGAATACGAACAAAGACAACAGCATTAACACGATACCCATGTCATGACCTGGGGTTCCGGCCATCGACGTTTGTGGTGGGTAAAGTGTCCAGCCCGCGCCCGTTGGCCCGCCTGATACGAAAAAGCTCGACATCAGAATAAGTACTGACAAAAAGTAAACCCAGACACTCAACATGTTAAGGAATGGGAACACCATGTCTCTGGCGCCAACCATTAGGGGAATCATATAGTTCCCAAATCCCCCTAAGAGTAGCGCTGTTAACATGTAAACAACCATGATCATGCCGTGCATAGTGACCGACTGATAATAGGAACTCGGATCGATTAAATCGAAAGTGTCCGGGAAACCAAGCTGCATACGCATAAGTAATGACAAAACAAGCGCAACAACACCCACCGCAATCGCGATACCGCCGTATTGAATAGCGATAACCTTGTGATCCTGGCTCCAAACGTATTTGGTAACCCAGCTATGGGGATGATGAAGCTCTACCTCGTGGTCCTGATCAGCTAATGGTACGTAAGCCATTAAAATCTCCTAATACTCTAAATGTGATACTTGCCCTATTGTTAAACAACAACGGCAAACAATTTTTTTAAATCTGTAACTGGCTATCGCAGCGTGTTGATGTAGGCTGCGACATCGTTGATTTCTTCTAGCCCAGACATTGCTGTGGCCATAGAAACCATTTGTTCACCGTAAGCATCTTGTGGGTGTAATCCACGGATTCCTGCGCGGAAATTGCTAATTTGAGTCACGAAATACCAATCACTCATCCCAGCTAGTTTTGGTGCATCTGTGTACCAAATTCCACCAGCGTTATCTAGGTGACATGCGGCACAATTGCGGTCGTAAATATCCGCGCCGTTGGCTACATCACCTGTTAATGTTGGGGTAGAAGGAGTGTCTGGGAGCGTTGCGATGTAGGCCGCCATGTTGCGAACCGCCGTGTCATCAGCCAGCATATTTGCCATGCCGACCATCACTGCGCCATTGGTATCACCTTCGCCACCTCGAATACCTTGCTTGAAGTAGGTTAGCTGACGCTCAACGTACCACGCTTGTTGGCCAGAGAGTTTAGGGCTGTTAAGCGCTGGATTACCCTCACCTTGAGCCCCGTGGCATGAGGCACAAACCGCATACTGAGCCTCGCCGGAGGCAATGTTGGCCGGTGGCATGCTTTGAGTTTCAGCAAACGTAGGCTGAGTGGCTAACCACGCCTCGTATTCTTGCTCTGACTCAATCACGATCGATCCACGCATAACGAAATGGCCGATACCGCAAAGTTCTTGGCAAAGAATGTCGTAGCGACCTTCCTTGCTTGGCTCAAACCACAGGAAAGAAATTAGGCCTGGGACTAAATCCATTTTGACGCGGAATTGCGGCACGGTGTAGTTGTGCAGCACGTCATTGGAACGTAGTAGCGCCTTTACAGGCTTGCCTATCGGCAAATGCATGACTGGGTCGACGACAATGATATCGTCCTGACCCCTTGGGTCCTCAAGATTGACACCGAAAGGGTTGGACTGAGTGACCAGTGCAGTTTCTGCATAGCCTAGCTGGCCATCGGCACCGGGGTATCTAAATGCCCACTGCCACTGTTGGCCCATCACTTCGTATTCTGTGGCGTCTTCAGGCACAGTCACGAAAGAGGCCCAAACGAATAAGCCGGGAGCAAGCATCAAAACAACACCAACGGTTGTGATGCCAGATAACCACACTTCAAGCTTGTGGTTTTCAGGTTCGTATACAGCCTTGTGCCCATCTTTCTGACGAAATTTGTAAACACAGTAAGCTAAAAATAGATTAACCGTGATGAAAACGAAACCGGTTACCCAAAATGTGACATTGATTGTGAAGTCGATAGACCCCCAATCTGCCGCAATATCGGTAAACCACCATGGGCTGGCAAAATGGAAAATAACTGATCCAATAACCAGAAGAAAAATAACGACCGCTAAAGCCATAAACCAGTAATCCTTCTAAAGTTAAAAACGAGTTCCAATCTCTTCGATTCCTAATGGGTGCTGGAGCAGAGAAATTAGAATTTGTTTAGTTCTTGTCAAATTGGTAAGACCCTCTTTGAATGGTAGCAACTTTTCAAAGCAAAGCCTTATCTGATAGCATTTACTCAAACGCAAATTGATATGACTTTGGATTAGATCGGTCGTGCCATTTCCCTATTTATTTTTGCTATTGGGAAGGATCTTTCTGAGCTCTTCAAAGGCCTAATTTTGAAGAGCTTTCACGCACCTCATGCGCACCCGAATGCTATAGAAAATTAGCATTTGTAGCAAGG
>JBLGBD010000065.1:0-16090 GCA_047617585.1 Pseudohongiellaceae bacterium
TGTATTCTCACCGGCAGGGCAGCTCCAACTCCAACCGACATGGTTTGGTTTTCAAAAACTAATTGAGCCGCGTCATCTAGACTGCTCAGAGTTACCTTGATGTTGTTAAACTCAGGCGCAGTGAACAAGTTTTCTATGGTAAGAGTTGAGCTTAACTGCAGCTTGGAGGTCGTACTGCTCAACCCAGGCAGTAAGTCGAATTTCTGTCCCAGCGCAATAAACTCCTGAACATCTACTTGGCTTACTGCATCGACATCTAGGCTGTCTAGGCGAGCTGCGAGAGTCGCTTGGGTTTGCAATACCGGATTGCCGTCTTTACTAAGTTCCGCGCTTAAGACTAACGGCTCACTAGTGCTAATGGAGCTGCTAATTGAGAAGTCTAAAGCCGGCTGGCTCAATAGATTAAACTGCCCGGCGATAGCCGCAGGGCTGCTGGAAAGTCTAAAGGAGCCATTAACCTCCTCGGTTGCAAGTACAGCCTTCAACTGGAGCACAGCAAGTTCATCAAGTGGTGGATTAGTGAGCAAAGCGATTATGCTATCAAAATTAGCTGCGGGGTCGTTGGGGCTTGATGGTTCAGGCTGTGCCGATCCGCTATTGACGTCGACAGATACCTTTAGCTGTTCAATAGTGACGGTATGGAATTTGCCGCTAAATAGAGATAACAGGTCATAGCTGACAGATAGACCGGCCAGGCTAGACGTGTAATTCCCCGCCTGTAAGTCGAGTGAAGCAATGTGCAGCCCAGTCAGACTAAGCGCTGCCTGTTGAATATTGGTGACGTTAAGTTCCTGGGAGTTTAAGACATGTCTGGCAAGGAAATTCAGTGACTGACTTGGGATATAAAACAAGCAGGATGCTGTGACTACAAGTGGCAGTACTATTAGCAGCGTGGCACTTAGCACAATTTTAGGCAGACGCACATTAACCTCAGTTTTAACGTTGGTCCCAACTCTGTAGAGTGTGGCGCTGCCGCTGTATTATTACAAGCCTATCCTTTGATGACTAAGCAATCAGACAGTAACAGCACCTTCTGCACTGGTATTTTTTCGCAGCAAAGAGCGCAGAGTCGCTACCTCTTTGCACTCTAGTGGCTGAAGAGTCGCGCTTGTTGACATGTGTTCTAGGCAGAGCTTGCGGGCAAGCTCTGGAATCGATTTTGATTCAAGCTGTTAAAGAATTGCCAAGACTGAGAATGGATTCGCTTGGAGATGTTGAGTTGTAGTTGGTGGCTTTCGCCGCGTCTAGGTTAAAACTTAAATCTTTGCGCGCGGCTGCGCAATCGAGAGAGCGCAGTGCAGAGCAGGGATTGATTGTGTATGAAAGGGGCTTGGAAGATTACCTCACAGCGCTAGACGCACAACCCACTTCGGCTCAGCAGGAAGGTTTGCAGGCACAGGCGAAGCAGCTAACTAACATAGCGCTGTACAAAGCTTTAGGTGGTGGCTGGAAAGTGTATGCAGGTCATTAGCTAGTAAAACTATTTAAAAAGTAAGCCAAAAAAAAGCCCACCGAAGTGGGCTTTTCCTTAGCTATTGCTTATAGGCGATAGGTGCCACCAAGAAACATCATTCGGCCACGAGGACTGGCAGGGAATGCGTTAGTCGTGATGAATGGGATTTCCTGAGTCACGTTGTTGATGCCGCCGAAGATCTGTAGCTGATCGCTCCACAGATAGGTTGCATTGATATCGTGAATCCAAATTTCTTCGTTGAGAACCGTTGGGCCATAGAGAGAGTTTGCAGTCTCTACTTCAAGTCCAGACTCTAGCATTTCGCCTAAGTATTGAGACTGCCAGCCAACGCTCAAAGCTCCCCAGTTCCAGCCTAGGAATATATTGCCCGCAATTTCTGGGCGATTAATCTCGGTTAACTCAGGATCAACAACGCTCAGGTCGGTTGGGTTAGTGAAAAAGTTAATATCGTTCACTTTAGTGCCAGTTACCGAGACTTCGAAATTGTGGTCGCTAATATCGAAAGTGTAGTTGGCCGTAATGTCATAGCCGTCAGTTTTTAGCTGCGCGAAGTTAATGTCTGACGAGCGCAAGAAGTTAAAGCCACCGAATGAAGGTGAGTTCGCATCGGTGTTTCTTCCTAACGCGCCACAGAAGGCAGGGTTCAAGGATGCAGCTTGGTAGCAGCCATCAACGATGTTTTGCCCAGTGACCGACTCAATGGCGTTTTCAATTTCGATATCCCAGTAATCGGCTGTGATGTTGAAGCCTTCAAGGAACGACGGTTGATAAACAAAACCATAAGTCACCGTGTTAGCGGTTTCTTCGCTTAAATTGGGGTTGCCACCGATTAAGCCACCAAAAGAAGCAGTGAGTGGGTCGGCAAAGGCATACGCGCCGCTGGCGTCAAACGGATCCAACCCAATGCGCTGCAGTTCCGCTACACAGTTGCTTTGAGTGGAGGCTGCCAAGGCTGGGTTATCACCAGCAATCGCATTGATTTGCGCGGCATCACAAGGGTCATTGGGTCGAAAATTGGTGCCAACCTGCGGGCCAAAAAGCTCGGTGATGTTTGGTGCACGTACAGCTTCAGAAATGCCGCCGCGAAGCGATAAATCTTCGATAGGAGACCAGATCAGGCGTGCTTCCCAGGCAATGGCTTCGCCAATGGTCGAGTAATCAGAAGCACGACCGGCAAGGTTCATGGTGAGTTCTTCAATGCCAGTGACACCATTGATGATTGGTAGCGAGGCTTCCAAGAAAACATCAGTCGTATCGTATCGACCGGACTCATTGCTGTTGCCGATTTGTGGTCTAAACACAAGGTTTGAATTGCCAGATACGTCTCTAACGTTAGTGCCGGCAGGGAACGGCGCGCCAGCAGGGATAATACCCAGCTGCAGTGAATCGAACGTTGCTGTGGACTTCTCCTCACGGTACTCGATGCCAGTTGCAAATCCTACCGGTCCACCTGGTAATTCGAAAAAGTCAGCGGTGTCGCCAGCAAGGCTTGCTAGAAATACTGTTTGTTCAATTTCTAGTTTGTCCCAGGTATTCGCGGTTACAAAATTGGCAGCTTCTTGGGTGACACCAGGTTGGCCTGCCCAAATATTTAAAGGTACGCAGGAGCCGTCACCTGGAGTAAAGGTATAGTAACCTTCGTCGTTCGATGGGATATCAAACGGGGTGTCGACAATCGGTGTGGTCGGATCAACCGTAGAGCGACAGGCAGGTTGGCCAGAGGCGTCAGTGGTCACATCAATAGCGGCTAAAAAGCGGTCATTGATTATTGAGCCTGTACGGTTAATATCCTGTTGGAAATTGCCGTAGTTTACGCTGAACTCAAACGTCCAGCCGTTATCCAATTCGCCTTCCAGTCCAGCAACAACTCGGTATGTGTCACGCTCTGTGGAACGCGTTGAATCAAACAAAATTGGGTCAATGGTGGTGGCAACACCGCCAGTGGCATTGGCCACATCTTGAATAAACGCAGGCAGAAATGGGTTGTCGGGGGCGCCGAACAGCAAATCCCAAAACGAGCTTGGGCGAGCTTCAGTGCTGGTGCCTTGAGTCGCGTACTTAGCTTCCCCAAAGACAGTCAGCTGATCGGTCAGGTCATAATGGCCAAGGAAGTTCAGGGTTACTTTTTGATCTGGCAGTAATACATCCGACTTGGTATTAGTGTTTTGAGTAAACGCATCGCCACCAAAACCCTGTGTGCCTGATGCAATCAAGCCTTCACGCACCGGTGCGTAGCTGCCATCTTCACCAATAGACCAACAGCCACCGATAATGCCGGAGATTGAATTGAAACCTGTAAATGAATCTAAGCAGTCAGGATTGCCGTTGCCATCTAAATCGATTGGCACATCGCGGCCCTGATCGACAAATGTGAACGGGTTGGCCGGAAGGATTTGGCCATAGCCTGATGTAAAGGGGAATGTTCTGAAAGCCCCAACAGCCCGTTGCGGTGCGTTAGCTGCTCTATTGATAAGTGCGGTTTCATCGGAGGTCAGGCCCGGAGCCATACCAAACTGGGCGGCATAGTCAGCGGCAAAGGTGGTGGCGTTTGGAATTCGTTGGCCTACTGGGATCAAGCCGGTTTCGGCAAAATCGTAGTATCTAGCAAAGTTCGGGGTATTGCCGGAGATTTCACCAGTCTGAAAACGTTGAGCTGGGTTAGTCCAGTTGCCACCTGAGCCAATACGAGCGCCGTCAGCGCGGTCAGAGACTTTCAATCCTTCGTCGTTTCTAACATCAAGAGCGGCGGTAAAGTTACCGCGCCCATCGGCGAAGTTGCGGCCAAATAGCACAGATAGGGAGCTTTGCTCAGCGTCGGCATATTCAGACATGCCAAAATTACCGCCGAATTCTAAGCCTTCAAAATCATCCTTAAGCACAAAGTTCACAACGCCTGTAACAGCGTCGGCACCGTAGACTGCCGAAGCGCCACCGGTTAATACTTCAACTCGTTCAACCAGCCCTTGGGGAATGGAGCCTATATCAACCGCACCGGAGCCTTGAAGACCTCCAACATGGCGACGGCCGTCTACCAGTACTAGTGTTCTTTCAGCGCCGAGACCACGCAGGTTCAACACATTAGCACCGTCCGAAAAATCAGCGCCAGCGTCGATTGACTGCTCTGAGCTTACCGATTGCAATAGCGATGGAATATCGTTAATAACGTCAGTCAGTGAAAACTCGCCAGAAGAGCGTATATCCTCTGCCGTAACTGATTGCACTGGCGATGTGCCGGTTAAATTAGCATCTCGCGAGATCCTAGAGCCTGTGACAACAACCTCCTCGATTAAGTCATCGCTTTGGGCGACAACAAACCCCGATAGTGGCAGCGTGGTGGCCGCTAGGAGGAGGACAGCGCTACCATTAATGTGGTGGCGTAATGTTTTAGTTTTCATGTGGATCCCCTTGGTAATAGATATTTTTTAGAAATCGCTATAAATGCACGATTATGGGTCGCATTATAGGCTCTAACTCTACCACTGCAATATCAATACCAAGTGATGGCCTATAAAGGGGAGTTTAAGCAGATTCTGCACAATAACTTGGCGGTTAGACTGATCTAAGAAAGGGCGCAACGCTGCGTCTAAGCTAAAAATCGCAGAATTGTTTAATCCGTTGCTTAGATTGTTGGCAGAAACGAGCTGTAAAATTGAGGCTAATAAGAACAAAACAGAATTATATTTTAATTATCTAGATAAATTACAAATTTAATTCTATTTCTAATGGTTTTTTTGGGATTTTGTCTTATATTGCAAGTTTAAGGAGCGGTAAAGTTGTAGCCCTAGCGGTTAGCAACCAAAAAGAGTCACTGGGGTTTGGTATTATGATTTTTTGTTTTCTTTTCGGGGCGTTTTGCGAGAGACCGGCATTTAAAAGGAGCTATCTCACAGCCTTGCATACTTTTATTATTATAAACGAACTAATACAGTGCGTTTTCTGCCAAGGCTGCTCTAAATTCGACTACTTAATTGGGCCGCAGCCTGAATTGATCAGTGTCGGTGCTGTCGGGACATAAGTTTCAGCGCATAAAAAAGGCGACCTGTTGGCCGCCCTGATTGAAACTGCTCTAGTGTAGATCTGTTACTGCACTCGAGCTGCTCTAATTTCGATCTCAACCAGCCAGCCGGGTACCACTAAACCAGCAATCTCGACAAACGAGCGCACCGGTTTCATTGGGTTTTCTTCAGTGCCGAAGAACTGGCGATAGCCGCGGTTGAAGCCGTCGAAGTCCAGCAGACCATATTCCCCTGCCACCGCAAACGCGCGTACTTGTACGATATCCGACATGGACCAACCTTCAGCATCTAAGGTGGCCTTGAAACTATTGAAAGTATCGACTGCTTGGGCTTCCATGTCGCCCCAGGTGCCGTCTTCGTTGCGCGATGCGCCAGAACCGCTCAAATAAAGGGTTTCCGCATTAGCTGGGATCTTAATTGTGCTGTAGAAATGGCGACCTTCACCTTTTCTTTCAATGCCGCCCACATTGACATCGCCTGATGCTACAGGCGTCGCCGGCTCCGCACCGCTTGGTGATGTTGAGGTTGTAGTTGAGGTGGTTGTGGAGCTAGTAGTCATCATGGGGGCTGAAGTGGATGCGACTTGCTGTTGGGATTGGCCGCCGCTTGCCAGCATGACGATGATGATCACTATTGCCATGCCGAAACCAGTAATCAGTACCATATTAAAGTTGCTGATTGCGGGCATAAACCGGCCTGTATCAGCAGCAGTTTCTTCAGCGTCCACAGTCTCTTCAGTTTGGTTGTTCTCTTTGCTCTTAGCCATGCACGGGGTCCTCTGTTGTTTTGCAAGCCATCTTACGTTGGTCAGATGTACTTATTTATAGAAATTGGGGTTCGGTATGTACAGTAAAGATTAGTTTAACGTATTGATATAAGCTAAAACGTTGTTGATGTCTTCGCTAGTTTGCAGGGCTTGGACACCTGCACGCATTTGTTTGCCATACATATCTTCAGGATGGCCGCCGCGGTATCCAGACTTGAATAAGTTAAGCTGCCTCAACATATACCAATCATCTCTATTTACCAGTGCCGGCGCGCCCAGCAATTCGTTGCCTTGCGCATTAATGCCGTGACAAGCGGCGCAGCTGGCATAAAGCACCGAACCTTTATTAGTGTCACCGGCTATGGTTTGTTCCGGCTTAACTGCTGGCCATGTTTCGATGTAAGCGACTAGAGTTTCGATTTCGGCATCACTGAGCCGGGCAACCGAGGCCTGCATTTCTCGACCAGGAATATAATCCTCTTCTATACCGCGATACTTGGAGCGAAAACCTTCTAGCTGGCGCTTTAAATACCAAGGCTCTAGTCCCGCAAGGCTTGGCCCACCAACTATTGGGTTGCCAACGCCATAGGCGCCATGACAGGTAGCGCAGACTTTGTTGCTTAGGGGTTGAGAGCCCAAGTCCAGCTTATCGTACTGCTGGGCCGATACAGTTGAGAGTTGCATCGGGATTGTGAATACAAGGGCGAGCGAAAACCTACTAATTAAATTTCTCATGTAATTCCGTCAAATAGTGATTGCTAGTTCAAGAAACCTTCTGCCCAGGCATAGTTTTAACCGTAGACTGGCGCTTCACCATGTCTTTAATAGCCCAATGCGCAGAGAGTATGGCACTTTCCTGCCATGCAGAGTGAACTGATACCTGATCGCCTATCATATAATGACGGCCACCGGCTGGTTGCTGCAGGGTGTGGTAGAGGCGTTCTTCTTCTGCCGTCATACCGCTGCGGTCTCGCTGCCAGCGGGCTGCGCAGCCGAGCATGTGATTCATGCGGTGCCAAGCAATGGTGATGCCTTTTTCAACCTGATCGCGATATTCAGGGTGTACTTTTTGGCCCTGCTTAATTGCAGTTTCTAGCCGTTCTTCTTGGGACAGCTTAGTGAAGTGCATGCCGCCGCCAAAATCGTAGGCAGCAAGTATCACGCCCTTCTCTTTAAAGATACCGTGGGGCGGGTACCAAATTTGTTGTATGGGCTGTTTTGTCCAAGTTATGCCGCCATAGATATCGTCTTTTTCCCAAAATCGAGTCTTGGTTTGAAACGCTGACTTATAAGCTTCGCCGCGACGTATGTAACGCATCGCTTCAATATAGTCTTGATCAAAATTGTTTTCGATGCCCGTCATTAGGTGGGAGGGGATACAGTTGAAACAGTAATCGGCTTCGATCTTGTATTTCATGCCTCTGTGTTCATAGTCCACAACAACGCCTTCGCCGTTGTTTAAATTAACGCTGGAAACCATCACGTCGTAAAAAATCTTGTTGGGTAGTTTTTTAGTGAAACCTTGAGCAATTTTGTCCATACCGCCTACGGGTTGGAATAGGACTGGGCCAGTTTCACCTTCGTTGGCGCTTAATATTGAACGCATGAAATCAGTTTTTAAGAGTTCTGCAAATTTCACCACGTCTTTTTGCACGCCGTGCTCAATAAAACCGCCGTGGGCATAGCCACCCCGGGTGCTGCCTTTGTAAAGATGCCCTTCTCTTAAGTCACCGAACGAGCGGATAGCGCCCAGCAGGCTTTCTGCTTCATACTGATCTAGCGGCTGGTCTAGCTCATGTCCGGTGAAATTTTTTGCCATAATCTCGGCCATAAAGCCGCGAGCATTAGTTGTGAACGTGCCATTTTTGACTGGCTTACCCTTCATCATGGCGTCGTCTTGGATATAGGCTTCTTTATTCTCATTAATGAAAATTTCGAGCTCCACCCCAAGTTCGCGGCAGTAACTCATTAGATTGCGGTGTGCACTTGGAATACGCGCAGGCCCCGCGTTGAAATACATGTGGGGTTCATCATCGAACTCGCAAATTTGAGGGTTGCCCACTTCATCGATGAGATCGCCCGAGCGGACTGTCATGCAGCGGCCACCGGCTTTTGGGGCGGCCTCTAAGATCACGCAGTCATAGCCGGCTTTGTCTAGTTCATAAGCGACGGTCAGGCCGGAGATTCCAGCGCCTAAAATAACCACTGTGGGTTTGTTAACAGGATTAACACTCGGAATGTCGAGATTATTGACTTGAGTGTCGGGTATTAAACCCATTGCAGAGCTTGCCTTTAGAACCGCCGCACTTGCACCTGTGGTAGCAATTAAGCTCAAAAGCTCACGTCTAGATACAAACTTTTTCATTGTTCACCTGCTAACTGAATTTGGGGTTAGAGAGCACTACACCTTCGTCAAGCATTAGTTGTGCCATAGCTAATATTAGTTTAACAAAATCAATAGCTTGGAAAAGCAACAGATTGTTACCGCGCCGTTGCCGCGAAATACTAGTCTGCTTTGGTGCAGGCAGGGCAGAGATTACACGATTTTGGTGCAAAAAATCACGACTTCGATCAAATTCCTGGCATTTTATCTTTACCTAATTGGCGTTGGCTGAGGGTGCAAAAACGGCAGTATCTGTAAAGTGGTTCACAGGGCAGTAAAGGAAATTGTTGCCTATACTTAAAATCAAGCCTAAAGGCATCTATAAACCTATGACAATCAAGTGTTGACCCTGCGAACCCTCAGTGTGATCAGTGGGCTGCTTCTTAGTATCGCGGCGAGTGTTTCCCGTGGCTCAGAATCCTTGTTTTTGCTCACAGATGCGGTGGACTGGCAATCAGCCGTTGCTCAGGTTGAGCGGCAACAGTGGCGGTCATTGAGCAACACAATCCCAACTTCCAGCGGCGAAACTTGGATATACCTTGATTTGTCCCAAAGCAGTTCTCGTATTTTGCACTTAGGAAGTCCTTTTATTTTTGACTACAAGCTTTACCCTATGGATTCTCCAGATGCGCTCTATCACGGTGGGCTTTATGCTAGCAAAGAGTCGCGAGTAATATTTCATCCGGAATTCTTGCTACCAATGGGTTCTGCCATGGGCGAGCGACTGCTGCTGCGGGTTGAGTCTAGGCCGGGGTTTCAGATTCCTATCAATTTTTTGACTACCAATCAGGTGAGTCGGCTGAACGCAATTCGGTTTTTGGGCGATGGCATGTACTACGGCGGGATGTTACTGATGTTTGTTTTCGCCCTTTGCGTTGCAGCGTTTAAAGGGGGTGATCATGCCGGTCGCTTGGCATTAACTATTTTGGCATGGCTGTTCACTATGGTGACAGGCTCTGGCTACGGCAACTTACTTATTTGGCCAGGTAGCCCGCAGCTAATGATGACTATGTTGCCAGTTGCTCTGTGTCTAGCGAGCATCGCTTCTGCATGGTTCTCATGGCGGTTTTTGCGAACAGCGGCGCAGGGCAGCCCGTTCCTTAGTGGTATAAGATTTTTGCTTTGGCTTAACATTGCGACACTATTTCTAGTGGTTTTATTTGATTTCGCTGATGCTTTGGCGCGCTATAACATACTGGCACTGAGTGTGCCCGTGATATGCACAGCCATAGTGGGCATGGTTAGGGGGGATAGGGCATCCCGATATTTAGTTGTGTCCGCTCTTTTAGCGGCCGTTCCAATTGCGTTGGTCCCTATATTTCCGGCGGCACAGAACTACTATTCGGTTACGGGCACGCTTTCTTTGATTGCTGTCGTGGTCGCGGTTATGAGTAGGCTAGCTGTAAAGATCCAAAATCGAAAAATAGAAGCCCAAGTTGTGGCAAGTCGTGCCCAGTTTCTTGCTGCTATGAGTCATGAAATACGCACGCCACTCAATGGGGTCATCGGGTTCAGTGAATTGTGTGCAGCTGAGCCACTAACCGGCGCGGTCGCCTCCTATGTTTCCCAAATACAGCGCTCTTCAAAGTTGTTGCTGAGTGTAGTTAACGAGGTATTGGATTACTCTAAGTTAGAAGCTAACGCCGTCGTGGTGCAACTCACGGCTATGTCTGTACCAGATACCTTGGAAAATCTAGTCAGTACCTTGAGTCCTGTTGCCAAAGCCAACAATGTGCAGGTAGAGGTAAGTGTGGCTGATACGGTAGCGCCTTATGTGATTACAGACCCAAATCGCTGCGGCCAGGTTCTGATGAATCTGTTGAGCAACGCCATCAAGTTCTCCGAAAACGGACGGGTCAAAGTTAAGGTGTATCATGAATTTGGCCGCCTAATGTTTCAAGTCAGCGACAATGGAATAGGGATTCCAAAGGCAGCGCTAGACTTGCTGTTTGATCCCTACAAACAAGTCAATGCTGCTACCGCTGCAGTTTTTGGTGGCACTGGACTAGGGCTTAGTATTGCCAAGCAGTTTGCTGAATTGATCGGCGGTACCATAAAAGTTCAAAGCAAAGTGGGAGTTGGCAGTGTATTCACACTGCAAATCCCTTACGAGGCGACTGCTGCGGTTGAGCCTGCTAAGAAAGAGACCTGTAAGATTGATTTCACGGGGCTAAATGTTCTTCTGGTAGAGGACAATTCTGTCAATCAACTACTTGCCAGCACCATTTTGAGTAAGGAAGGCGTGGTAGTCGATCAGGCAAGCAATGGCAGGACCGCCATCGATAAGGCTAAAGGCAAGAGTTACGATCTTATTTTTATGGATGTTCAGATGCCTGAGGTAAATGGAATAGAGGCGACAGTCGCCTTGCGCGGAAGTGGCTGCATCACTCCTATTATCGCCTTAACTGCTTCTAGCTCGGAGCCTCAAAAGCTGGCCTGCAAACAAGCCGGTATGAATGATTTTTTAACCAAACCTTTCTTGAAACATGAGTTACTGGGAAAACTAGGTCAGTGGGCCGCTCAGCTGAACTCCAAGTCTGAGTCTGAGGTCTGAGGTGTGCCGGGGGGTGGAGTAATTACTCCGACTCCTATTCTCTACTGTCCCCTAACCCTGTTCCTGTTTGCCAGGCACCAATATGAGGCGAGGCGGCTTTAAACTGGGTCGATTTGGGCGGGTTTTATGTTAAAAGTAGGGTCGAAGCGGCGAATAATGGGGTGTTTAACTAGTTGGCACGGCTTATGCTTATAGTTAAATGACGTACATTAAATCTAACGCTCGTCCGTTGAACGAAACTCTCCCTCGTTCTTTGCGCTCAGCGTTACAAACCAGGTTTTTATGTATATGGGTATTTATGCCCGCGCGGTTATTCTGCGCGGGCTTTTTTTTGTCTGCAAGACTGAGCTTAACCTGCATCCTGAGAGTCGCCGCCTTTAAGCGTGCCCAGAGCTACCCTTTCAAACGACTTGTTCTCTTTCATCACGACATAGGAGTTAATATTTATCTGATTGCTGCTGGTGCTCACCAGTTCATCGTTGATCTCAAGATAGCGGTTCATATCAGCGCAGATTATCCGAATGATGAAGTCTGACTCACCGCTCACAGTAAAAAATTCAACCACCTCGGGAATGCCATCGATGCGGTTTTCGAATGCCTTAAATTCTTCCTGAGTATAGTTTTTTAAGGATACCGTCGCGATGCACATGATGTGGCGCGCAACGGAGGCTAGGTTGATTTTGGCATGGTAGGAATTAATCACACCTTCGTTCTCTAGCCGCCGAACCCGTTGCAAACAAGAACTTGGGGAAAGGCAGACTCTTTCTGCTAGATCTTGATTTGTAACTCGGCCTTTTTTCTGCAGAGTATCCAAAATTTTCAGATCTATTTTATCCAGTTTAACTTGGCTCATATGAAAGTTTTCTTTTGCAATATTGGGTTATAGGGAGCGGCTAATGGACCAATTCCGAATATAATTCGGAATTGGGATTACTTGGTAACATGTTGTTTATCAATTACAAAAAGATAAGATAATTCTTCTGTGAGTTTACTGATAAGCTATATTACTAAATAAAATTCGTTGGAGATATCCGTGTCTGTACTTGCTGATCAAACAGTTATCGAAAATAGCATTGAAGTCGACCCGAGGGGGGCTCTGTGGCCAAACTATAGCCCGCCCAAGGACATTGTGTTTACCCACGGTATTGGCAGTGAGTTATTCGATGAGAATAATCAGCCTTATCTAGACTTTTTGTCCGGGATTGCCGTCACCAGCTTTGGCCACGCTCATCCTCACCTCATCGCCGCTCTCGAGCAGCAAAGCCATAAACTATGGCATTTATCCAATGTATTTAGAGTGCCTGAAGCTGAAAAGCTGGCTGCCCGTTTAACAAGGCATAGCTTTGCGGACAGCGTGTTCTTTGCCAATTCCGGCACCGAGGCTGTGGAAGCAGGTATTAAGGCTATTCGCGGCTATCAGGCGAGCATAGGGCAGAAGCAGCGCACCCGAGTTATCGGTTTTACTGAAAGCTTTCATGGCCGAACCCTTGGTGCATTGGCTGTGGCAGGCAACGCCAGCCATATGCAGGGTTTTATTCCTAGTGACTACGGCTTCGATCACGTGGCTTGGGGCGACATGGATGCTCTCAGGGCTGCGATAACTGATCAAACAGCGGGTATCGTGCTTGAAACGGTGCAAGGCGAGGGCGGTATCCGACCTGTCACCGAAGAGTTACTGAAGCAGATCAGAACGCTATGTGACGAGCAGGGTTTGATACTGATGTTTGATGAGGTTCAGTGCGGCGTTGGCAGAACTGGCAAGCTGTTCGCGTATGAGCATTTCGGCGTGAATCCCGATGTGATGGCACTGGCCAAAGGCTTGGGCGGCGGTTTTCCTGTGGGTGCCTGTCTGACGACAGCAAAAGTTGGCAACGCCATGGTTGTGGGCAGCCATGGTAGTACTTTCGGCGGTGGGCCCATGGCCATGGTTGTTGGCAATGCCATAATGGATTTACTGCTGGAGCCGGGGCTGTTAGATGAGGTCACACGTAAAGGTGAGCTTTTGCAGGCAGAACTGCGCAAGTTAACCAAGGAGTTTCCACAGCTGGTTGAATCGGTGCACGGGCTCGGGCTTATGGTTGGCCTAAAGTGCGTAATACCTAACACTGACCTACTGAACAAGCTGCGCGATCACCATATGGTTGTGGGAAAGTCTGGCAGCAATATGATTCGTTTGCTGCCGCCGGTGAACATATCCGATGAACACATACACAAGGGTATTTCTATTCTTAGAACTGTACTTTTAGAGTTTTAGGAAACCACCATGCATTCGGATATTCATAAATGGATTGCCGCGCAGCAAGATGACTTAGTGAAAACCGTGCTCGAGCTTTCCGCAATAAACTCAGGCACTGGTAATCTAGACGGTTTGGCTTCAGTGCGGGATGAATTTGCATCACTTTTTTCTCCGCTGTGCGATGCGCAGCAAGTTATTCAATCCACTCCAACTGAGAGAGTAAATTTTCTTGGCGAAACTTTAACCGAGAAATACGGGGACATCCTGAGCTTTGTTAAGCGGCCTACCGCGCCAGTGCAAGTGCTGCTGGTTGGCCATATGGATACAGTCTTTCCAAGCACCCACCATTTCCAATCGCCGACTTTAAACAGCGGCGTGATTAATGGTCCGGGCACGGCAGATATGAAAGCCGGCATTTTGACAATGCTCACGGCACTCAAAGCTTTTGAGAGCAGCCAAACGGACAATACTGTGGGCTGGCGTGTCATTCTCAACGCCGATGAAGAAACAGGGTCCCATGGCTCCGCCTCACTGCTTGCCAGCGCTGCTGAGAAAGCCCACGTGGGTATGATTTACGAGCCGGCCTTACCTGATGGTACTTTAGCGGGGGCGAGAAAGGGGTCGGGTAACTTTACTTTTGTTGCTAGTGGCCTTAGCGCTCACGCCGGGCGTGAGTTTAGTAAAGGCCGTAACGCAATTCTATTGCTTGCCGAGGTGGCTCAGACGCTAGCAGGCTTGACCGATATCGACAAAGGTATCACCGTGAACATTGCCAGAATAAGCGGAGGCACTGTGTTTAACGCCGTGCCAGATCAAGCAGTGTGTCAATTTAATATTCGTTGTGAAACAACCGAAGATCAATTGGCACTCGCCACTAAGCTCGATGAAATTGAAGCGAAGTTTAATGGCCGAGAAGGTTTTGGGCTTAAATTGAGCGGGTCTTTTTCTAGGCCTCCGAAAGTTATCTCGCCGGCAAACAGTTTGTTGATGAACTGGACTCAAGAATGTGGTCAGGCATTAAACATTGACCTGCGTTTTAAGGCCACAGGCGGTTGTTGCGACGGCAACAATCTCGCTGCCGCGGGCTTGCCTAACATAGATACCCTGGGCGTGCTCGGCGATCATATCCACACGGATAAAGAATACATGGTTGTAAACAGCTTCACCGAGAGAGCAAGTCTGAGTTATTTGCTGCTCAATAAAATTTCCCGCTGTAGTGCAGATCTCCTCAGCGCAAAAGAGAGTGCTAAGTAATGCTTATTCGATTAGCACAACCCAGTGACCTGCGTTCGCTGATGGCACTATCTGGTTTGTTACCGCCGGGCATGACATCAATGCCGTTTGATTTGGCGACATGGGAGAAAAAACTAGAACTAGTGCAACAAAGTACCCAAAGTGTAGTGCGCACAGATCAGGAATCCGTCTATCTGTTAGTTATGGAAGATACCGACACCGGCCAGATAGTAGGAACTGCCGGAATAGTCGCGGGAGTTGGTCTAACTAACCCGTTTTATAACTACAAATTGTCAAAAGACGTCAGGCACTCAGAAGAGCTAGATATTCGAGTAACCAGCAACCTGTTAAATCTTATTAACGACTTTACTGGCGAGACGGAGTTAATCTCACTTTACCTGATGCCTGAAAGTCGGGTGAAATATGCGGGCCAGTTTTTATCTCGATGCCGGTATGTTTTTATGAGCGACTTTCCAGAACGCTTTAGCGATATGGTATTTGCGGAGATTCGTGGTTGGCTTGACGAGTCTGAGCGTTCGCCTTTTTGGAAGCATCTTGGTTCCAAGTTTTTTAACCTGCCGTTCGCGAAGGCGGACTTTATCAGTGCGGTCAATGGCTCTCAATTTATTTCAGATTTAATGCCAAGGTTCCCTATCTATTTAGAGTTACTGCCCAAAGAAGCTGTTGATGTGATTGGCAAGCCTCACGATGATTCGGTGCCTGCGCTGAAATTATTAGAGCGTGAAGGGTTTCGCTACGAAAAGACTATCGACATCTTTGATGCTGGTCCAGTAATGCAGTGCCATCGCAGCAATATTGCCTCAATCCGCAATACAAAAACTGTCTCAATCGCTCAGATTAGCGTTACTTCATTAGAAGCTGAAGATTCCCCTATATGTATTTTGAGCAACGGTAAGCTGACTGAATACCGCCTCGTATTAGGTTCGGTGAAGTTTAATGACGGCGGTGATTTGATAATCTCCGCGGCTGATGCTGCGGCATTGGGTGTCGATGTAGGTGCCAAGGTTTCTGCTCTGCAAATTCGCTAGCCTCGCCTGCTTATTGGTGCTTGATCTATTGCGGCTAAAATCGCGTCAGCGTGCGGCCTTGGGGTATTTGCCAAGGCTCTAGTGCAACTATTTATTATTGATCAGATTTCATGGAATTGCCTAACTATGAGCAAATTAAAACAGTGCCACTATATTGACGCCCAGTGGGTCGAGTCCGACGGACCTTTGATTCATTCGGAAAACCCCGCCACTGGAGAATTATTGTGGAGCGCTAAATCTGCGACAAATCAAGCAGTAGAAGCAGCGGTTAAAGCAGCTGGAGCAGCATTCATTGACTGGCGCCTAATAGACTTTGGGCAACGCGAGGCAATAGTTGGACGTTTTAAAGACATACTGCAGCAAAGGCAAGAAGAGTTAA
>JBLGBD010000066.1:0-15811 GCA_047617585.1 Pseudohongiellaceae bacterium
TATTTTGGAGCTGCGCTCATTTCGAACGGAGCGCGTTCTCTCGCGCGGGGTAAGACAGACATAAAAAAGGGGTACTTAAGGCAGTTTTTGCATGGCTGGGAGATGGCAAGATTGATTCGGTCAACAGCTTAGCTGTTTACCTCACCCCCAGGGGCCGCGTACCGCGGTCTGCGGAGCTGCGCTCCTTTCGAACGGAGCGCGTTCTCTCGGCAGGATCCGCCATACATAAAAAAGGGGTCCTGAAGGACCCCTTTTTTATGTATGGTGCACCCGGCACGATTCGAACGTGCGACCCCTTAGTTCGTAGCCAAGTACTCTATCCAGCTGAGCTACGGGTGCGTCATTTGTGCTCTCGTCTAGGCTGATTGTTAAGAATAAGCCCAAATCGCGAGCGCGCTATTATAACTAAATCTTAGATTTTTCATAGCCATATGTCGTTCTCGTTGTCGTATATCGGTTTTATTGCCAATCAGGGTGTATTAACATTGCCAAATGATTAAAAAACTCAGCAAAATCTCTTTAATTTGCCTTAGCGTAAGCGCTTTTCAATTCGCCCATGGGGACTACGAAGACGGCGTCAATGCGGCGTTTAAGGGCAACTTCGATCTGGCTTTCCATGAATTTAGCCTCGCGGCGGAAGAAGGCTTGGATTTAGCGCAGTACAATCTCGCCATTTTATATTTTATGGGCCAAGGGGTGGAAAAAGACGTCTCTTTGGCATTCAAATGGACTGAAGCTGCGGCTCAGCAAGGCCATAATGCCGCTCAGTACAACTTGGGTAGCCTCTATTTTACCGGGGACGGCACTTCTAAAGACATTGACCAGGCCGTTCAATGGTATAGCGCTGCCGCTAACGGGGGCCACCCAGAGGCCGCGTTTCTGCTAGCTAAGATGTATCAAGAAGGTGAAGCCGTGAAGCAAGACCTTATCCTCGCCCATGCTTGGGCTAGCACCGCTATCAGTAGTGATCATCCAGACGCCGCTGGCATTAAGACAGCCGTTGAACAGCGCATGAATGCAAAACAACTAAGCGAAGCAAAACGCTTGTTTGCTCGCTGGCAAATCAACTAGCTCTCACCCTATCCTTATCCCTATAGCCCTGCCTATACCAACCTTGATTTTAACCACTTAGAAATGGCGCCAGTGCGAACAGCGCTGAACATGATTTTGGATAGCCATGATCCCTACCCCGCACAAGTTATGGACAGCAATTGGAATGTGCTCATGCAGAATAAATCTCAGGCTGGGCTGATCTCATTTATCTTTGGAGCAGCAAAGATTCCACCCACCCAAAACGTATTAGAAGGGTTGTTTCGTGAGGACTGTTTCAAACCCCATGTGGCCAACTGGGACGAGGTGGCGAGTCATTCGCTCCGCCGATTGAGAAAACAAGTTCTAGTGACTGGGGACGAGGCAATCAAAGCCTTATTCGAGCGAGTTCTAACACTGTCGCCGCCAGCGAACTGGCAGCAACCGCTTGACGACCTATCCGACGGCCCGATGCTCACTGTCGATATTAAAATGGGCGACCAGGTACTTTCAATGTTCACCACCTTAAGTCAATTTGGCACTGCACTAAACACCGGCATGCAAGAACTGATGATAGAGTCTTATTTCCCTGCTAATGAACAGTGCCGCTTACTGTTTAACAAGTTAACTAGCTAGGCTTTTCAGCTACCTTGCCGCGGCTTGCTCTTCCACTAACTTCGCCTCGGCCGCCACAAGCAGATCTTCAAGCCAGTTGTAGTAACCTTCTGTATCGACAAAAGGATGTGCCTCGCCTTGTTTGCGCTGCTTTAACAACTCGTTGCGCGCAAACACGTCGCCCGAACCTTCGTGGTTAGGGATGTTTACCTCAATACCGCGCATCATCTGCAACCGCTTTACGCTGTTGATATAAGATTCGGTGCGCTCAACGCCACTAAAGTTTAAGCCCACACCGCCAAACATAAAAGCTTCCCGAGGATAGCCATCGTCGTACACGGTAAAGCCTATGGATAACACGCCAGGGGTGTGGCCTGGGGTTTCGTAAAACTGTATCTGGGTGCGTCCCAGGGTTAAGGTACTACCATCATTGGCGGCAAGATGACGAATGGGCGTAGGGTAATCTTGGTACACCGCAGGCTGGGTAGTCATTTCCCAATCGGTTTCAGTCATCATGACTATGGAGCCAAATTCATCTTGAAAGCGCCGGGCACCACCCACATGATCGAAGTGCGCGTGGGTGACAATTAAATAAGTGATGTCGTCTGGATCGAAGCCTAAGCTGCGAATGTTTTCTATCAACTGGTCTGTAAGTTCGCCATAAAGGGAGTCAAATAAAATCAGCCCTTGATCTGTCTCTAACAGCCAAGCCGAAACCCATTTGGCGCCAACGTAGTAAAGGTTATCGAACACCTGAAACGGCTCCACTTTCTGCTGGGCGGGGTCATCCCTGCTGTTGCCAGTTTGGGCATTTGCTGCCCCCGCAAGCAGCCCTAAAACAATCACATTAATCACTAAGTATTTTTTTATTATTGAGCTGATAGCCATGGCCAATCCTGCAAAAGTTTAATTGAAATTAGATTAGATTAGATCAATAAGAGCGCGGTAAACCCAACACATGCTCACTGACAAAGTTAAGAATCATTTCTTGGGAAATTGGGGCTAGCTTCATTAACCTCGCTTCTCGCCAATAGCGCTCTACATGGTACTCCCGTGCGTACCCAAAACCACCTAGGGTTTGCATGGCAGTATCCGCCGCAAAGAAGCCTGCCTCGGCTGCCAACCATTTGGCCATGTTGGCTTCTTTGGCACAGGGCTGGTCATTATCGATAAGCCAAGCGGCCTTTCGAATCATCAGCTCTGCCGCATCTAAGCGAATTGTTGCTTGGGCTAATGGAAAGGCAATGCCCTGATTCTTACCTATAGGACGGCCAAACACTACCCTCTCATTGGCATATTTTACGGCCTTTTCCAAAGCCACCCGGCCTATGCCTAAGGCTTCTGCGGCGATTAAAATTCTCTCGGCATTGAGCCCATCCAAAAGGTAGCGAAAACCCGCGCCTTCCTCACCCACTCTGTCGCTAACCGCCACCTTCAGATCGTCATACACCACCTCACAGGTGCGCACGGCATTGCGGCCTAGCTTGGCAATGGGTGAGATGCTGACCTGGGGGTTTTGAAGTTCGGCCAGCAGCAGGGTCATGCCCTCAGTTTTCTTAGCCACCTTGTCTTTCGCGGTTGTGCGCACCAACAGTAAAACCCGCTCAGATTCCATCGCTTTGGTAGTCCATACTTTGCGGCCGCGCACCACATAGTGGTCCCCTTCTAGCCGCGCAAAAGTCTCAATTGACGTGGTGTCGCTTCCAGCATTGGGCTCGGTCACACCAAAGGCAACATGCAGCTCCCCTTTTGCTACCGCTGGCAAATATTTTTGGCGCATAGCCTCACTGCCGTGTTTCACCACCGGATGCATGCCGAAAATAGATAAATGAACGGGGGTCGCACCATTCATCGCCGCGCCCGATGCGGCAATTTCTTCGAGCACAATGGCTGCTTCCTGAATACCTTTGCCTGCACCGCCGTATTTTTCAGGCATGGCGATACCTATCCAGCCCGCGGCGGCCATGGTGTTGAAAAAATCATCAGGGAATTGATGCTCGCGGTCTTTTTCTTCCCAATAAGAATCGGGAAAACCGGCGCAGAGTTTTCGAACCGATTCGCGAATTAGCCGGTGTTCGTCGGGCTGGGTAAAATCAGCCATTAACTGGTTTGCCCCGCGAGATGAGCCGCTATTGCAAGTATTTGTTGCGCACGTTTCAAATGGGGCACATCAACCATCTGGCCGTTAAAGGTAAATGCCATACGGCCCTCGTTTTGTTGCTGAGCAAACTCAGCCAACAGTGCTGTCGCCTCATCAATCTCATGCTGGCTGGGGGTGAACGCCGCGTTTACGATTTCAATTTGTTCAGGGTGAATTGTTAGCTTGCCGGTATACCCCATATCGGCCGCCGTTTTACACTCAGCCTCTAAACCTTTGCTATTTTTTACATCCACATACACCGCATCGATAGGCTGAACTTTCGCTGCAACCGCCGCCAACAAACACATTGACCGTACAAGTTTGAATACATCAAGGTATTCGCCACGGCCATCTCTTTTTGTCTTAGCGCCAAGAGACACAGATAAGTCTTCGGCACCCCAAGTTAAGCCGTTGACTCTTGGATGCCCGGCCATTGTCTGCAAATTGAATACCGCGGCAGCATCTTCCGTCCCAATCAGCAATAGCTTTATATCGCCTTCTGGTAGGCCATGGCGTAACTCCAGACTTTTTATTAGTTCGCTTACTGCGCTGACGGATGCCGCGCCAAGCACTTTTGGCACCACTATGGAGTGGGGCTTTGCCGCAACAATCGCTTCGATGTCGGCACGGCCCCATTGTGAATCCAACGGGTTCACGCGGACCAGTTTTTCATGACCCGCAAAATCAGCAGCCGTTAACCATTCACAGACCGCATCTCGGGCGGATTGTTTTTTGTCCGGCGTTACGGAATCTTCTAAATCTAGAATAAGTGAATCGGCTGGCAGGCCCAGTGCTTTGGCGAACATTTTTTCGACGCCACCGGGCACAAAGTGAATCGAACGCCTTATTGCTATTTTCTGTTCTTCAGACATTACCCAGCTTCCTTAGCATCATCCCTTTTCGCAAACACTCACACACAACTTCATCCCGCTGATTAAAGCCAGTGTGTTGGAACCACACAATACCCCTATCCGGCTTAGACTTCGACTCCCGCTTGTCGACTATTTTTGTATGCACGCGAAGGGTGTCGCCCAAAAACACCGGATTAGGAAACTCTGTTTTATCCATGCCTAAATTGCCGATGGTAGTGCCTAATGTGGTATCGCCGACAGATAAACCAATGACTAAACCGAGGGTAAAAAGGCTGTTGACCAGAATCTGGCCATGAATACTCCCGCGGGCAAATTCAGCATCAATATGCAGAGGCTGCGGGTTGTGGGTCATGGTGCTGAATAGCAAATTATCGGTTTCGGTAATGGTTCTGTGTGGCAAATGCTCGTACTCATCGCCAACGACTAATTCTTCGAAATATTTTCCAGCCAAGTGACGCTCCAGTGCGTGGACAGACTTGCATGTTAAATCGCCGCCTTATTACTAGCAACTTCTACGCCCTTGCATTACCTTTATCACTAATGCCACCTATAAATCACCCTATTTCGATGACCAAAGCTTATGCCTAATACCGATCTAACCGAGAAAGATTTACAGCAGTGGCTAGGGAAATCCCAGCATCACGAGGATGTCCTTTATCCAGGCCCTGCACATCTTTTGGCTGCTACCTTAGACCGCGACCACGTTCAATTTGCGCAGGGAGATACACTACCGATCTTATGGCACTGGCTGTACTTTCTGAGCGCTGAAAGGCTTTCTTCGCTAGCGCCAGATGGTCATCCAACAAAAGGCGGATTTTTACCACCTATTCCCTTGCCCAGACGAATGTGGGCTGGCAGTAGGCTGCGGTTTCAGCAGCCACTGTGCTTAGCCCAACGCGTAAAAAAGAGTTCTACTATTAAGAGCATTCAGTTTAAGGCAGGTCGCAGCGGTCAGCTTGCCTTTGTCTGTGTGGTTCATGAAATCAGCAATGCCGCAGGGGTTGCTGTTATTGAAGAACAAGATTTGGTTTATCGTAGCCCTGCTTTGCCATCCGCCTTGCCGCCAGCGCCGCTAAAATCTTCTGTAGTGGCCGATTTTTCACTGTCTGTCGCGCCCAGTGCGGTGATGTTGTTCAGGTATTCCGCCTTAACCTTTAATGCCCATAGGATTCACTATGACCGTGATTATGCGATGGCTGAGGAAGGTTATCCCGGCTTAGTAGTACATGGGCCGCTGTTGGCGACTCTGATGATGGAGTTGGTGGCTGGGGAGTTCGTGGGCCGTCCTGTTTTAAGCTTTGAGTTTCGGGCGCTGCAGCCGGTGTTTGAAGGTGCTGAGATTAAGGTATGCGGGAAGTTACCGGATGGTGATGGGAAAGGTGAGTTGTGGATTGAAAATGGGGTTGGTGAGGTTTGTATGCGGGGGTTGTTGGTTTTGGGCTAGCGGCTGAATTTGGCAGGTGGCAGAGCAATCAATGAGAACTGTGTGGTTATTTTAACTGGGGCTTTGTTAGATATTGGGGCTGCTGAACCCTGCGGGCGGCGCCAACGCCGTCTGCGGAGCTACGCTCCTTGCGAACCGCGAGGGTTCTCGGCCTTCTCTCGATAAGTTAAAAGGTAGAGCGTGGCTTTGTTCTGTGGATGTGATGGCGGGTTGGAGGGATTGATTCAATTAACAGCTTAGCTGTTAATTGAACCCTGCGGGCGGCGCTAACGCCGTCTGCGGAGCTACGCTCCTTTCGAACCGCGAGGGTTCTCGGCCGTATCTCGATAAGTTAAATAAAAAAGCCCCGCTTTGCGGGGCTTTTTTATTTAATGGCGGAGAGAGAGGGATTCGAACCCTCGATAAGATTTCTCCTATACGCCCTTAGCAGGGGCGCGCCTTCAGCCACTCGGCCATCTCTCCACAAACCTTTTTTAACGCTACTGCTACCTTGCCATCAGATTCAAACATTCTCATGCTGCTCTTTAGCAAGGGCGCGCATGATAACACAATGAATTTGCAATCTTGAAGAGCGAGGGGTGTTTTAACGGATTAATTTGTCAGGTATTTCTAGAAAAACTATGCTTCTTCGTCGACTGGGTCGCCCTCCGACTTCTCTTTTTGGATGCGCTGGTAAATTTCTTCTCTGTGCACGGCTACTTCCTTAGGAGCATTAACGCCTATTCTCACTTGATTGCCCTTCACTCCGAGCACAGTGACCGTAACTTCGTCGCCCACCATCAAGGTCTCACCAATTCGGCGTGTCAGTATAAGCATCGATTTTCTCCGTTAATCATTCCTTTGCTCTTCCACTAATGCACATTCTGCCGAACAGGCGGCAATATAACTCTCTACTTTAACCTTGAGGGCCTCTTAGAATGAATTCCCTGAATTTCGTGGGATCACTAACTCTAAATATGACCCACTAAACCCTAGTATCCACCCATAGGCAATGAAAGCCAAGTGCTTCACAGCCTCTTTATAGCTTAACTCTATCTAGCACTTTCTTTGCGATAGTCTGGATCACCTAGCTCAAACGCCGTATGGAGAGTCCGCACGGCCAGCTCCAAATACTTTTCTTCTATAACAACGGAAATCTTGATCTCTGAGGTAGTGATTAGCTGGATGTTTATCCCCTCGTCCGCCAGCGCTTTAAACATTTTGCTGGCAATGCCCGCATGAGAGCGCATACCCACGCCAACCACAGATACTTTGCCGATATTCTTATCAACAATGACCTGCCTGGCTTTCAGCGCATCTGCTGTAGCCTGAGCAATAGCTGTCGCCCTATCGGCGTCTGACAGCTTCACAGTGAAAGTAATATCGTTAGTCCCATCCGCAGCGGCATTTTGCACGATAACATCAACTTCGATTCCGGCATCACTTACCGGGCCTATCACCTTGTAGGCCATACCCGGCACATCCGGAACGCCGGAAATAGTGATCTTTGCTTCATCGCTTTGAAACGCAATACCCGCAATAGTTGGTTTTTCCATATCGCTGTCTTCCTCTAAACTAATCAGTGTGCCCGGATGATCTTCAAATGAAGACAGCACCCGCAGCGGAACTTTATATTTGCCAGCAAACTCCACCGAGCGAATTTGCAAAACTTTTGCGCCAAGGCTGGACAGCTCTAACATCTCTTCAAAGGTGATGCTCTTGAGCAATCGAGCATCCTTAACCACCCTAGGGTCAGTGGTGTACACGCCTTTTACATCAGTATAGATCTGACACTCATCGGCTTCCAAGGCCGCAGCCAAAGCCACCGCCGTAGTGTCGGAGCCGCCACGGCCAAGGGTGGTGATATTGTTATGCTCATCGACCCCTTGAAAACCCGCGACCACAACAACATTGCCCTGTTCGAGCTGAGCATGAATTCGAGTACTCTCAATTTCTTGAATCCGAGCCTTCATGTGTTCATTGCTGGTGATTATTTTAATCTGCGAGCCAGTGAATGAGCGGGCGCTGCAGCCAATGTCTTCCAAAGCCATACTGAGCAATGCGATGGTGACTTGCTCTCCAGTGGAGACAAGAACATCCATTTCTCGCGGAGTCGGGTTCGACATAATCTCATTGGCCAAGGCGATCAATCGATTTGTCTCACCACTCATGGCAGAAACCACCACAACTATGTCATCACCGTTATCACGAAACTTCGCAATTTTCTTGGCAACGGCTTTTATGCGCTCGGGCGTGCCAACCGACGTCCCGCCATATTTTTGTACAATTAACGCCATCTCAAAACCGCTCTATAGTTTTTCTTCAATCCAAGGTTTAGCCGAGTCTAGGGCAGCAGGTATCGCCGCCACATCACTTCCACCAGCCATCGCCATATCAGGGCGGCCACCACCTTTGCCGCCAACCTGTAGCGCCACCATATTTACAAGCTCACCAGCCTTCACTTTATCGATGGCATCTTTACTAACACCGGCGACTAAACTGACCTTGTCACCTTCACTGCTGGCCAATAAAATGACGCAAGTGCCTAATTTATTCTTTAACTGGTCGACAGTATCACGCAGCGCTTTCGCGTTAAATCCAGCGACGTGGGCTACGAGAACTTTTACGCCGTTGATTTCAATTGCCTGGGAGGCTAAATCACTACCAGCACTAGATGCCATTTTAGATTTTAACTGTTCGAGCTGTTTTTCCAGTGATTTATTGCTGTCTGCAAGCTGCTGCACTCGATTGACCAACTCGTCAGCATTGGTTTTAACAATCTCGCAAAGCTGCTTTATTAACTGCTCTTCATGATCGACCAGTGCCAAAGCGCCTTGACCTGTTAGGGCTTCAATACGGCGAACGCCAGCCGAGATTCCAGATTCACTAGTAATCTTAAACAGCCCAATATCACCAGTACGATGCACATGGGTGCCGCCACAAAATTCGACTGAGTATTCACCGCCCATGGAGACAACTCGCACCACATCGCCATACTTCTCACCAAAGAGTGCCACTGCGCCTTTATTCCGCGCCACTTCAATCGGCATGACCTCTTTGCTTACGTCACTGTTAGCCAATATCTCTGTGTTTACTAAATCTTCAATCTGTTTTAGTTCGGCTTGGCTAACAGCGCTGCTGTGGGAAAAGTCAAAACGCAACCGCTTGGCATCAACATGGGAGCCTTTTTGCAGCACATGCTCCCCTAGTACTGCACGCAGCGCCGAGTTCATAAGATGAGTGGCAGAGTGATTCAGCGTAGTTGCAGCACGGTCTTGATTGTCGACCTGAGCTTTAACTGGCAAGTCTTTTTGCAATTCACCTGCGCGTACCACCACTCGATGAATCAGCACATCCCCTTGCTTTTGGGTATCAATCACTTGGGCCCGCATACCTTCAGCCTCTAGCCAACCGGTATCGCCAACCTGGCCGCCTGACTCGCCATAAAACGGTGAGTCATCAAGTATCACAAGTACTTCTTCATCCAATCCTGCGGCAGTGCATAGTTCATTTTTCAGGCTGTAGATTTCCAACACTTTAGCGGCGCCCTGCAAGTGCTCATAACCAATAAAGTTGGTCGCCGCTTGTGGGTCCAAATCTAACTTTTCTGCAGCGCTAAAATTACTTGCTGAGCGAGCCAGGTTTTTCTGTACCGCCATGGCTTTATCGAAACCTTCCAAATCCACTTTCAGATTGTGTTCACGGGCCACATCGGCCGTTAGATCCACTGGAAAACCATAAGTATCATAAAGTCTAAATACCATATCGCCGGTTAGGGTATCCCCTTCTAGCTCGGCAATAGCCTTTTCTAAGATTGCCATGCCATTGTCTAAGGTTCTAGCAAATTGCTGTTCTTCTTCTTTGAGAACCTTTTCTACAAACCCTTGCTTAGCAGCCAGCTCGGGATAGGCATCACCCATCACAGCGACCAATGCACCGACCAGTCTGTAGAAGAAAACATCCTTAACACCCAACTGATACCCATGACGTACGGCGCGCCTTACTATCCTGCGTAGAACGTAACCGCGGCCTTCGTTAGACGGCACCACACCGTCCACAACCAAGAACGAGCAAGAGCGGATGTGATCCGCGATTACTCGAAGCGATGTATTTTTCAGATCGGCCACGCCGGTAACTTTAGCAACGTCTTTCAGTAATGCCTGGAACAGATCAATCTCATAGTTGCTGTGGACATTTTGCAGAACTGCAGCAACCCGCTCCAAACCAGCGCCGGTATCCACCGACGGTTTTGGCAATGGCGTCAAAGTGCCATCGGCTTTGCGCTCGTACTGCATAAACACCAGATTCCAAATTTCAATATAGCGATCACCATCCTCGTCTGGGCTGCCTGGTGGCCCACCTGGCACGTCAGCGCCATGGTCATAGAATATCTCCGAACAAGGACCACAGGGACCGGTGTCGCCCATTGCCCAAAAGTTGTCCTTTTCGCCGAGCCTTGAAAAGCGCGTCGGGTCTATCTTCATCTCTTCCAGCCAGATAGCCTCGGCTTCAGAGTCATCATGAAACACAGTTACCCAGAGCTTTTCCGCCGGCAGCCCAAGTTCTTTGGTTAGAAATTCCCAGGCATAATTAATCGCTTCGCGCTTGAAGTAGTCTCCAAAGGAAAAGTTACCAAGCATTTCGAAGAAGGTATGGTGTCTTGCCGTGTAGCCAACGTTTTCCAAGTCATTGTGCTTGCCACCGGCTCGCACACAGCGTTGTGAAGATGTGGCCCGATTGTATGAGCGAATCTCATCCCCGAGAAAAGTATCTTTGAACTGCACCATCCCCGCATTGGTAAACAACAGGGTTGGATCGTTACCTGGGACCAATGAGCTGCTAGGCACACGCTGGTGGCCACGTTCGACAAAGAAGTTTAAAAATTTTTCACGAATTTCCGAACTTTTCATGGGTGATCCCGATTATCCTTATCCTTAAAGAGTTTTGGGCTCGCATTGCGGCCCCCAAAAAGGCAGGAATTATAGCGCTTAATGGGACGAGAATGCAGGTGTTTTCGGGTCAATAGTAGCGCTAGCAGCGCACTTAATAGCCAATAACGGGGTTCTACAATGGCCTAGGTCTGATCAGAGCTATTTTCTTTTAAAAGTGAGCCACTTGGCGGCTCAAACACAAACCCGTTTAATTCCGAGTCCAGTGGCACCCTGAGCTTGCCGTCGCTTGAAAGAATAATTGCAATCGCCCTAGTCTGGGGAAAGTGGCTCAGAATAATAGTGATGATGATAAGAAAGGGGACGCACAAAAACATGCCGATTATTCCCCAGATAGTGCCCCACAGGGCCAAATTCAATAGAATAACGATTGGGCTTAAGTTAAATGAAGAGCCCATCAATTTCGGCTCTAGTATGTTACCGATTAAAACTTGTAGCGCACCGATCCCGGCCAGCACAAAGAAGAACAGGGTATAGCCATCGGCTTGGGCCAGAGCAATAAGCGCAGGGAAAATAGTGGCGATGATCGAGCCAACGGTTGGAATGAAGTTTAGCAAGAAGATCAACAAACCCCATACGGCGGGAAAATCTATTCCCAAAAAAAGCAAAAGAACATAGCTACTTAGCCCTGTCAGGGTGCTCGTAAAAACCTTTATGCTAATGTACTTTTGAATGTCGTCGCGAATACGGGTCAGAATTTTTCGCGCATCGCCGTCGTTACCGCCCTTCCCAAATAGTGCCGTTATCTTGCCGTCAAAATTACCCTGCTCTAAGAATAAAAACATGACATAGATTAAAATCAACCCGCTACTTGCTATTAAGCTGGCAAACGATGAGGCAAGGCTCGTCGCGTAAGTTGGAAGATCTATCCAATCCGTCACAGTGGCCATAAACCCCTGCTCTGATAGAGCAGCAACATCAATAAACGGCAAGCTCTCTAGCCGCACCGTGAGGTTTTTCTGGTACACGGGAACAACCTCAAGCACTTCTTCAAACCTCCCGCTTAAAAAACTGGCAAGACCGTACAGCACAGCTAAAAAAGTAACGAATGACGCGGCCAAGCAGATGGGCTTAGGGATAGCCATGCCGGCAAGATTTATCCGATGAAACGCAGCAGATAGGGTGTTAATGAGATACCAAAGTGCGATGGCTATCACAAAAGGCAAAATTAGCCTTTGTCCTGTGTCTAATAAATAAAAAACTAGAACGACAAGGATGGCCGCCGCCGCGTAATTTAGTACTTTCATTTTGACTCTATGCTCAACGATTTAGATAGCGTCTTATTCTATAGACACTTAGGATTTGAGAAGAATATCACATTTTCCTTGGCGCTCACTGTTTAGTCTTGTAGCTGTGTTAGTAGAGTGACTCGGACCCGAGCACGCGTAGTGAGGAACACGATGAAACTTGAAGGTTATTCAGATCTGGTCAAAATCGGTGAAGGCGGAATGGCCCATGTGTACCGTGGCATTCAAAATTCGCTGCAGCGCCCGGTAGCCATCAAGCTCCTAATCAGAGACCTCAATCTAGACGGTGAGGCTCGTCGCCGCTTTGAGAAAGAATCATTCATTATCGCGCGCCTAAACCACTCTAATATTATTCATGTAATTGATCGCGGATTCACCGCTGACGACGACCCTTACTTTGTGATGGAATATATTGAGGGCATTGATCTTGGTACCGCAGTGAAAATGCGGAACATCCCTCACAGCGAAAAAATAGATATCGTTATACAAGTGCTAAAGGCGCTTTCTTACGCGCATAAAAACAATGTAATTCATCGTGATATAAAGCCAGATAACATCCTTATTGATGATGACGGCAATGTCAAAATTTTGGATTTTGGAATTGCTCAGTTTTACGAAGACAAACACATTTCCGACGGCCGCACTTCGACCGGCACAATCATGGGGACTTATAACTACATGTCCCCAGAGCAGAAAGAGTCTTCTGATAATGTAACTGCCCAAAGCGACCTGTACTCAATCGGCGTTGTTATGTACGGCCTTTTCACAGGAAAAATACCTAACGGCCGCTTCCCTGAACCTGCAGAACTAAACTCTCAGGTAAGCCGTGAGCTAAATCAGATAATTTTGCAATGCCTAAACAGTGACCCACGCAAGCGGCCACAATCAGCGGAAGCACTAAAAGTGGAGCTGCTTAGCATTTCTGGGGGCGCCCACCTTAATACCGATCAGCGCATGCGAGCAGAGCGCGGCATTACCAAAATTAGATCCAAGTTTATGCTGCTAGATGTGCTGCGAGAAGATAAGTTCGGCGCGGTCTATCTGTACCAACAGAAAGAACAAAATAATCTATTAATCATTAAGAAAAAGCTCGTGGCCACCGATGGCTTCGAAGCCAACAACATACTGGCGTCCTTGGAGCACCCCAACATTGTCAAGACACTAGCGACTTCACGCACTGATGAGTTTTTCATCATTGTTCAGGAGTATCTCAGCGGCGGCACTTTACAAGACAAACTGGCATTTCAGCTGAATTGGCAGGAAACTTTAAAAATTGCCAAGCAGATCTGCGATGCCATGATCTTTGCCCACAACAACCACATCATCCATGGCCACTTACGCCCTACAAACATCCTGTTTACGCCAGATGGAGACGTGAAACTGACCGACTTTTCCCTCCAAGACGATGTCACCGATATCGAGACAGCTCACTATTATCACCTCAGCGAAGAAGAGCGCTCACAGGCAGCAGATATTTATTCGGTAGGCGTGCTGCTATATCAGTTGTTCACTGGCTGTCTGCCACGAAGGCGCAATGAGACCGGCTTTGTAGTACGCAAATACTTTGCCAAGCTGCCCGTAGATATTCAGCAAATCATTACAAACATGCTGTCCACAATCCCTCACAATCGTCAGAGCGACAGCTTTGTGCAGGCTGTCGCGGTGTTTAATCATCATATTCAAAAGCGCCGGTTTAAATCTTTCACGGAAAAGCCGGTGGTCGTCAAGGATCGCAAAACTGGCCGACGCAAGGGCGAGAAAGGTGCTACGCTTGCCGGCCCTGCGTCGGTTTACATTGCGGCTAAAAAGGACCAATCTACAGCCCGTATGTACCTGCTGTTTGCACTATTAGTAGCTGTCTATACCCAGTATTTTTTTGTATTTGATGGACAAGAAAAAATCGTTGAAAGCGTCCCTTTCATTTACAATCACATGGCAGACAAAGTTCAAGGATTGATAGGATCGCCTAATGCCTCAGGAAATACAGCAAGTGATAATAGCCGGCTATACTGATACCGGCATTCGCCGGGCACACAACGAAGATACTATCGCGTTCAATCAGAACCTGGGTATTGCCGTTCTTGCTGACGGCATGGGCGGCCACAATGCCGGTGAAATAGCCTCAAACATGGCTGTAGAAGTCGTTCTAGAGAAATTACAGAGCCTGCGCAGTCGCAAAACTTCAGTACCGATAACTAGTTCGCAGTTATTAGAGTATGTCTCCAATACAATTTCCCATAGTAATTCAATGATCTTTAATGCCGCCGAGGCCACTGCTGGGCACAAAGGCATGGGGACCACCTTAATTGCAGCAGTGATATGCGGTTCAACAATGTATGCCGGCCATGTAGGCGACTCCCGACTATACTTGTTCCGCGACAGAGTGTTGAGCCGAATAACTAAAGATCACAGCCTCGTGCAAGATCTGATCGACAAGGGTTTTTACACTGAAATTGAAGCTCGCAATGCCAGCGTCGGCCATATTGTCACAAGGGCATTAGGCACTAAAGCTGAAGTAGATGTAGACACCTTCGAACAAGACATAGAGCCAAATGATATTTTTCTACTTTGTTCAGATGGCCTTTCCGACATGGTTGACGACTGGTCAATTGAAGAAACCTTGGCAGAGCCGGATAACAATTTAGATCGGAAAGCGAAAAAGCTAGTAACACTTGCCAACCGAAATGGTGGCAAAGACAATATTTCCGTCATCTTAATGCAGGTGCAACCAACAAAGCCCTACACCAAAATTTAAGCGACACCTAAAATTTAAGCAACACCTAATGTGAGACCCAACCATGGCAGGCAAACTGGAATTTAGTTTTAACTCAAGCAAGCTTGGAGAGTTTCCCCTCAATAAAGAGGTCATGACTATTGGCCGCAAAGAAGACAATGACATACGGATTGAGAATCTTGCCGTAAGCGGACATCACGCCAAATTACTCACTATCTTTGAAGACTCATTTCTAGAAGACCTCAGCAGCACTAACGGCACATTTGTTAATGGTAAAAGCATCGACAAACACCCTCTAAAAAATGGTGACGTGATCGTAATAGGCAAGCATGAACTGCGCTATATAAATGCTGCAGCCTCCATGGCTGATGACGGCGAAAAAACCGTGTTAATTCGTCGTAGGCCCGAAGCAGAACAAGCACCAGTGATAATGACACGACCAAATATAGAAAAAGCGAAACTCCAGATCCTCAACGGAAAGAGTGCAGGTAAAGAGCTACCCCTGATAAAGGCGTCCGTAAAACTTGGCAAGACCGGTGGCGAAATCGTTCAGATCAACAAGCGCCCTGATGGTCATTTCATCGTCTATTTAGATCAATCCGCCAACAAAACATCGCCACTTATTAACGGCGAGAGTATTGGCTCACGGGCGATCAAACTCCACAACCATGACGTTATAGAAATCAATAGACTCAAAATCGAATACTATCTTTCGCCCTAATAGCCCTCCCAATTAATTTTCGGCTCAGGGGTACTACTATCTTGTCTGCACCAGCTCCCTGCTATACCCTCTAGTTTTTAG
>JBLGBD010000067.1:0-15785 GCA_047617585.1 Pseudohongiellaceae bacterium
AAGAGTTTGCTCAGTTAGACACCGCAGGTGACACATGGATTTCAGGCGGCGGCGACGACTTTTTACCGCTGGTAACTGTCTCACCTGACTATCCAACCCAAGCCGCCAATGACGGCATTGAAGGCTGGGTGTTGGTGGGTTTTACGGTACTTGAAGACGGCTCGGTAGATGAGCAGACCATCACGGTAATAGACGCCGACCCAGTTCAGATATTCGACCTTAGCTCCATGCGGGCAGTAGCTAAGTTTGAGTTTCCGCCGAGGCTTGTCAATGGCAAGGCGTTTAAGGTCGAAGAGGTGCAGTACCTCTTCAGATATGCACTAGAGCAGGACAGTTAAAATGACAGTTAACAGCCCAGCGCCGCTGTCCAGAGCTCAGCGAGAAGTCATGGAGATCATTTGGGACAAAGGTGAGGTTGGGGTGTTGGAAGTGACCGAACTGCTCAACCAAGATCGCTCGGTGGCCCGTAACACAGTGCGCACCCTGATGGACAGAATGCGCGAGAAGGGCTGGCTCACACACCGCGCAGTAGGCAGGACGTATCTTTATTCGGCCGTGATACCGAGAGAGGAAAGTCTCGGCCAACGGGTTATGGAAATAGTGGACAAAGCCTGTGGCGGTGATCCGGAGAAACTCATGATGGCGTTACTAAACTACCGTGGCTTGTCCGACGATGAAGCGGTTCGCATTCGGCAAATGCTTGACGAGGCAAAAGCGGCAAAGCAGTAGCCGCCGCAAGAGATTTAGAACCGCAGCGATAAACAGCTGAGGCCGCCGTCAAGTTTTTGAAATTCAGACACATTCAGCTCGATTACCTTAAACCCTTTGGCCTCGATTGCTGCCTTGGTTTTTGGAAAGCCAGCCGGCACTAGCACCGTGCCATTAATCCAAACGGAGTTGGCGGCATAGGCTTCATCATCTGCCACAGGGATTTGATCAAACTGTTTAAATTGGGGCTCGTTTAGGAAACCACTGGCGATGAGTAAGATGTTGTCTTCAAGGTAACTCAGCCCCGTTTTCAAGTGCAAAATACCCGCCAACTCTACGGTAGAGCCAGTGAGATCGTAAGCTGCAAGAATTTCTATTAACTGGTTCGCACCGGCTGCATTGGTGCGCTTAGACAAACCAACATAGTAGTGGTTTCCAATCATCATAATATCGCCAGCATCCAAGGTGCCAGGCGTCTTGATTTCTTCCACTTCAGAAAAGAATTCTAGCAGCGCCTCGGCCATCGACTCGGTCTCGCCGCGCCGAGATAAAGCCCCAGGATTGGTGATGATAGCGCACTCGGGCGTGATCAATGCGGTGTCTTCAACGAAGACGCTGTCGGGATAGTCGTCGTCGGAGTCCAGGACCGTCACGTTAACACCGCAAGTTTCCAAAGCCTCTATGTATCTTTTATGCTGACGTTGTGCCGCCTCAAAATTCGGCTGCCCTAGGCTGGCGGTGGTAATGCCACAAACCATATCAGGACAAGGGCTGCGAACAATTGCATTAGAGAACATTTTGTTTACCTGAGTTATAGTCAATTTGCGTGTTCTGATCGCTGGAGAATCCCAGCGAGGGCACGATTATACGTGGTTTGAATCCAAGGAAGCTATATTGGCTTACAACTCTCTGTTTAGGGTGCTGAAGTTTCTACTGCCGTCTCTAGTGGGCATTGGCTTATTTCTGGTTCCCATCAGTGTGGACGATAAACAAACAATCGTCATTGGTTTGTTGTCAGACCTGTTGCGGCAATCACTCGAGTCGATCTTGCCAATGCTGCTGGCATTGCTTTTTGCATTTTCGGCCATCGCCTCCAGCTATGCATCAATCTTTAAACCGCAGTGGCTGTTGCAACACCCTTTTGCCAAACATCTTTTCTCCACCAGCGCCGTTTGGTTGAGCCTGCGTATCATCGGTGGCGTCATGTGTCCTCTTACGGTATTGGCAATTGGGCCAGATTGGATAATTGGTGAGAATACGGGGGCAGTGGCCTACATAGAAATGGCGAGCATCATTTTCTGCATAATGATTGTCGCCAACTATCTACTGCCGTTTCTCACCGACTATGGTTTTCTCGAACTAGTGGGCGCTTTGTTGACAGCCCCCTTCAAATTACTATTTCGCCTGCCCGGTAGAGCTGGCCTGGATGCGCTGACCTCATGGGTAGGGGATTCCAGTGTCGGGACTATTTTAACCATTCGCCAATATGAGGCGGGGCACTACTCGGCACGCGAGGCGGCTGTGGTAGTGACTAATTTCTCGGCGGTGTCATTGCCATTCTCGGTGGTGATCGCGCAGATGGCCAGACTAGACTATATCTTCTTCCCTTTTTACCTGTCGGTCATATTTTGCAGCATCGTTGCGGCATTTATTACTCCCCGATTGCCACCACTGAATAGAGTGTCAGAAGGTTTCTTTAATCAGGTCCAAAGGCAGCAGGACATCGAAGACGAAAGCTTGCCTTTACTGCAACGGGCGTGGAGCAGGGCAGTGACTCGTGCCCAGCAGGGGCCGAGTATAGGGGCTATCATCAAAGGCGGCACCCGCAACATCGTGGATATTTTCATTTCGGTACTGCCGGCGGCCATGACTATCGAGTTCATTGCTTTAGTAATCTACACTTACTCGGATTTTTTCTACTGGGCTAGTCTGCCTATGTTGCCGCTGGTATGGCTGCTGCAAATACCAGACCCAAGCGCAGTGGTCTCGGGAAGTTTAGTGGGTTTTTTTGATCAATTTATTCCGGCGATAATGTCGGGTTCTATGGAAGATCCGGTATCTCGTTTTGTAGTGGCGGGTTTATCAATAACGCAGCTAATTTTTATCGCCGAAAACGGCACTCTGATTCTGCGCTCTTCCATTCCACTTCATATTGGCCAGCTGTTCGTGATCTTTCTGATCCGCACAGTGATTACCCTGCCGCTACTGGTGGTAGCGGCGCATCTTTTTGTGTAACCCCTATTGTGGAACAAAAGCCATTTAAGTCAACTGGCAAGGAGGTTAACCTTAGTTCTGAAATTGAATGGGGTGAGTGGAGATTCTTACTCTGGACTCCATGTAGGTAATGGTCTCGCCATCGATGGTTTTAAACCAGTGGGGTGTGCCAGGCTGTAGAACTAATACATCACCGGCTTTCACCTGTCTCTCTAGGCCGCCGGTTATACCATTTAAAGTTCGTACGATGTCTTCATTTAGATTATCCGCTAGAGGCAAATTCAATTTTCCGCCGGTCACAAAGGTGCCGCTGCCAGCAAGCACTCGATAGATTTCCATGCTGTAGGGATGGATGATGGCGTACTGATCGACACCGCTGCTGCGCCTGCGGATAGAAATACCTGGCGCAACGGTAACCGACCAACCGCCAGCTGAGGCGGACGTCGCCGCCGCGCGGTCGAGAGAACTGAGGATTTCGGCTTCTGTCATATACAGTGCAGGGGGTGCGCCGGTTTCCTGAGCCTGTAGAGTAGAGATAAGGCCAAGCGCCGTGGCTAGTATAACGAGCAGCTTTTTCATAATTATTTTCCCGTCGTTGTTGAGTAGCTAATAAATACCTCGCTACTATAGCTGGGTATCAAATACAGCACTACAGCTGATAGGAAAATCTTGTTAAAACATGGCACACTGACGACAATAAATATAAGAGGGTGCAACCGTGTTTGATGCAACCGTAAGCCTGCCAACTTGGGTTTTTCTGCTGCTGCTAGTTTTTGCAGGCTACGCAGTTGTCATGAGCGTGTTGTTCCCCAGCGTCAGGTGGTTCTTTCGGCGCCGGCTTAACCGAGCGGTTGATAAACTTAATTCAAGCCTACAAATCTCCATTCGGCCTCTGCAGAGTACTAAGCGTCAGGTGCTGATCGATCAGCTGCTGTTCGACCAAGATATTTTAGCCACTATCGAAGTGCAGTCTGCGGAACAAAATATTCCACGGCAAGTCTTGCAGCAGCGGGTTCGTAGCTACGCTCGGGAGATCGTGCCGTCATTCAATGCCTATGTATACTACCAAGTAGTTTATTGGTTAGCCAAAAAGGCCTCTCGGTTTATTTATCGAGTGCGGGTGGCTGCAGCCAGCCCGCGAGAACTGCAAAAAGTAGACCCCAACTCGACTGTGGTGTTCGTCATGAACCATCGCAGTAATATGGACTATGTGCTGATTAGCTATCTGGCTGCCGAGCGAGTTACCCTATCTTATGCAGTGGGTGAGTGGGCTAGGGTGTTTCCGCTTGAAACCTTGATTCGAGCTATGGGCGCTTTTTTCGTGCGCCGCGGTTCTCAAAACCCTCTGTACCGGAAGGTGCTAGAACGCTATGTCTACATGGCGACGCAAAATGGAGTTTGTCAGGCGGTATTTCTAGAGGGCGGTTTAAGCCGAGACGGATTACTCGCCGAGCCTAAAGTCGGCTTTATTGACTATATGTTAAGACACTATGACCCGATCTCGGATAGAGATGTGGTGTTTGTTCCAATTGGCATTAACTATGATCGCGTTTTAGAAGACGAGAACCTGCTGAACTGGGATAAAGCCGAAAGCCGCGCTAGCAGTTGGCAGCAGCTAAAAAAACTGCTGAGTTTTATCCGGCTGAATCTGTTTGCGGGCTCCAGAGCGCGCTGGGGTCGTTATGGCTATGCCAGTGTGAATTTTGGGATGCCGGTTTCCATGCGAAAATATTGTCTGGACAATGATGTGGGTTTCAAACATGCAGAAAAAGAGCTGCGAATAGAGCGGGTCAAGGCGTTGGCAGCTAGTTTGATGGAAGCACTACGTTACGTGATGCCCATTATTCCTATTCCTATTCTCTGTGCGGTCCTGCTAAAAGCCAAAACTCAAACCCTTACTTCAATCGAAATCATTAGTCGCTGCGATGAGTTAATCGATGAGATGATTACGCGCGGGGCGCCCATGAAGCCCGATGAAAAACCTCGCCATAGAACTCTGTCCAATTCGTTAGAGTTACTCCACAGCAGAGAAATGGTGATTGAGGCTGATGACCGCTACCAGATCAACCCGGCCAAGGAAGGGCTAATAAACTACTACGCCAATTCTATCGAGCATTGGTGGCGCGACGCTTAAGTGTGAATGCGACGGCAATTGCCACGGCGACAAATAGCAGGATAAACCCAGTGATCACCAAGGGCGATGGTTCACTTTGCAGTAGCAGTGCGACAGAGACATCGCCGAAAAGTGTCATCGTAATGCATGCGGGCAAAGTAAAGACGACGCTTGCCCAAAGGTAATCAAAAAAGCGTACGTGGGTGATGCCCAGCAAATAGTTCACGGCAAACGATGGGAAGACTGGGGTTAAGCGTACCACTGCCACAGCTTTCCACCCCGCTTTGCTAAACCGGTTGTTAAACGTCTGTAGCATGGTGTGGGCTTTAAGTCTGACAAATTCATAGAAGCCATAGCGGGATATCAGAAACGCGATGGATGCACCTAATCCAAAACCGATTAGATTAAATGTGAACGCCCACCAAAACCCAAACAGTGAGCCACTGGTGACAAACAGTACAGTGTTTGGAATTAAGATTAAGGTGCCGATGCTCACCCATGCCACAATAATCAGCGCTGACTGGTAAGGTGGCAATGAGCGAATATTATTCTCAACAAAAAGCAGTAGGGCATCTTGTTCAGCATAAGCCAGGCTTGCTAGCGCGATAATCAATAGTGCCAGTAAAACGCCAATCCCAACGCGCACGGTATGGTTTCCTAAATCTATGAGTTTGACGCCTTGGGCGGCCAATCGATTGTTATACACAAGGCAAACACGCTATCGCCAATTGGGTTTTATCGCTCCAAGAACGGCATGCAGTATAACGTGGTTGCAGCCATTAAATGTTGCAAACTTTGTTAATTCCTTCTGCAAACTGCCAAAGAAGCGATCCAATTTAGTGATCGGCTTTTCCATATGCAGCTGATACACATGGAAAACACCTTAAGCCCGATCGGCTTTGGCACCGCTTTCTATTGGTATGGTGCGGTATGGTGTCGGAGTAATTATTCCGACACCTGCCTCCCCAACACCTCCCTCCATCAAAACAAGAGGATATACAGCACACAGATAATGACGCTTATAAAGTAGGCCGGAGATCCGGTGATCTCGGAGATTCCCTCGACAGTGTCCACCACCTCACCAAATTCTTTGTAAGAGGTGGCCATTAAAAGCTTTGGGGTTTTCCAAGCAAACTTAAATACGAAAAATGAAGAAATAAAGACAAGCGCAGTGATCATATCTTGGTCGACAAATGTGTCGATTAAGCCTAGGATTACACACAGAAACATCATAGTCATTAATGATCGCTTTGCCCAAGTCTCATTCACTGTTTTAGCCTCTTCATTTCACTTAAGAACCATGACCCCAATTATAGATCTGTGTGCCAACACCGTAGCCGAAACCAAAAGACGCGCCTAGCATTGCACCAGCGAGGCCACCCCTTGTAGCCCCCATGATTGTGCTATCTACGGCATAACCAACAACCGTGCCAACAGCGCCAAAATCAGCTGCATAGTCAGCAATCATTCCTCGGCCGGATACCTGGGTTATTTCTTTGCTCGTTAACTCTCTCATTAAACACTCCTTTGTTATTGTAAAATTGAGAAGAAATTTCATTCTAGGCGAAGGCCGGGAGTTTGCTAAGTTTTGGGGAAAATTATTTCTATAAACGGCAGCAGGTTCGTTTTCGGGTTTGGTATGGCGCCGCAGACGGCATAGTGTCAGAGTAATTACTCCGGCACCTTTACACAGCGTGCACGTCACAGAAGAGGGTGGAGCAAGAAGAGGGTGGAGCAAGAAGTCTTGCGAGGCGCTAGCTTCGATTCTTGCGGAACGGCGGTAATCTAGGATTGCTGGCTGTATTAGGGCTCAAAGGCTGGAGTTCACAGATCCCTTCGAATAGCTCAGCAAGAGATACTGTTGCACTGCGAGGTACAGTACCCGTTCTAGTGTGGTATTTGTAAGCGGATTGAGTTCCTTCGATAGGCTCAGTAAGAGATACTATTACGCTGCGAAGTACAGTACTCGTTCTAGTATCGTATTTGTAAGCGGATTGAGTTGGTGCCCAGAAGAGGACTTGAACCTCCACGCCCTTGCGAGCACTAGCACCTGAAGCTAGCGTGTCTACCAATTCCACCACCTGGGCATAGGGGCTGAAAAACTAGGGGTTGCCTAGGGAGCGCAACTCTAAACTAGTGTATTTCACGCTGTCAACCATTTGCCCATATCACAGACAGGCTTAATTAGCCCGTGTATACTAACGGCTTCTTCAATAACACGTTGACTACATGCCTAAATCTCGCAAATCTAAAGATCCATTCGCCCAGCGCGAGTCGGACAACTACGCTAACCCCATCGCAAGCCGCGAATACATCCTCGAGCAATTAGAAAAGATTGGTGAGCCAGTCACTCTTGAGCAACTGTGCGACCATCTAAAAATAGACCAAGAAGAACAGATTGAAGCCCTGCGCCGGCGTTTGATCGCCATGAGCCGCGATGGCCAAATAATTGGCAATCGCCGTGGGGTTTATGGCTTGGCTTCCTTGATGGAACTGTCTAAAGGGCGGATTCAAGGCCATAAAGATGGCTTTGGCTTCTTCATTCCCGATGACGGTGGCGACGACTTCTTTCTCAGCGCCCGGGAAATGGAAAAGCTATTCGACGGCGATAAGGTGCTGGCTCGCCATGCCGGGTTCGATGGCCGTGGCCGCAAAGAAGGCACCGTGGTTGAGATTTTGGAGCGTCGTTACACTCAAATCGTTGGCCGTTACTATCAAGAAAACAGCTTCGGCATTGTGGTGCCAGACAGCAAACGCATCCCCCATGAAATACTGATTCCTCTGGCCGAGGCCGGGGGCGCCAAAGACGGTCAGTTCGTGGTGGCAGAACTGACCGAGTATCCAGCCAAGCGCAAAAAAGCGGTTGCCAAAATCGTTGAGATATTGGGTGACACCACAACCCCAGGGCTTGAAATAGATATTGCTGTCCGTAGCCACGATATTCCCCACGAATGGCCAGCGGCAGTTAAGAAAGAAACTAGTAGCTTCAGCGCTGAAGTAAGCGAGGCTGATCTTGAAGGACGTTTCGATCTTCGGAAATCGCCTTTCGTCACAATCGATGGCGAAGATGCAAAAGACTTTGACGATGCGGTTTTCGCCAAGCAGTTGAAAGGCGGCGGCTGGACTCTTTATGTGGCAATCGCCGATGTATCCCACTATGTGAAAATTGGTAGCGCGCTGGATGACGAGGCGATTAATCGCGGCACGTCGGTGTATTTTCCGGGCCATGTTATTCCCATGTTGCCGGAGAAACTGTCCAATGGTCTGTGTTCTCTAAAGCCAGCGGTCGACCGTCTGACTATGGTCTGCGAATTGCAGTTTTCCCCTCAAGGGGAGATGGAAGACTATGATTTTTATGAGGCGGTAATCCATTCCCATGGCCGTCTGACCTACACCGAAGTGGCTGACATGCTGGAGCCTGCTGAGGGCGAACTACGAGTAAATATCAAAGCCAAACTTCGAAAGCGGCATGAGTCATTAATTTCCCATTTAGAAGATTTGTATGGGCTTTATAAGGCGCTGCGTAACGTAAGAGACCGCAGCGGCGCCATGGATTTTGAGTCTACAGAAACCCGCATCGTGTTTGGTGAGAACAAAAAGATTCGTGAAATCGTGCCGGTTCAGCGTAACGAGGCCCATCGGTTGATCGAAGAATGTATGCTGCGCGCCAATGTTGCCGCGGCGCAGCTGTTAGAGGAAAAAGAGCTGCCTGCTCTGTATCGAATTCATGAAGGCCCCAACCCCGACAAGCTCGACAGCCTGCGAGAATTTTTAGGCGGCATAGGCATGAGTTTAAGCGGCGGCGAAAAGCCAGCGCCAAAAGATTACCAAAGTGTGCTCACCCAAATGGACGGCCGGCCCGATAAGCACCTTCTGCAAACCATGTTGATTCGTTCCATGATGCAGGCCGTGTATCAGCCCGAGAACGTTGGCCATTTCGGTTTGGGCTTCGATGCCTACACCCATTTTACCTCGCCAATTCGACGTTACCCAGATTTACTAGTGCACCGTGCTATTCGGTATCTGGTGCGCAACAAAAAAGGCAAGCATCTAAAGCGCCACAAACAGGCGGCGAGTTTGGATAAGAAATCAATCTACCCCTACGCGCCTAACGACATGGCGAGCTTTGGTGAAACCTGCTCCATGGCCGAGCGCCGCGCCGATGCAGCCAGCTATAGCGTCATCGACTGGCTCAAATGCGAATACATGCAGGATCATGTGGGGGAAGAATTTACCGGCACCGTGGCGTCAGTCACTAACTTCGGGTTATTCGTCGAGCTCAACGATATTTACATCGAAGGTCTTGTTCACATTACCGAACTCACCAACGACTACTACCGCTTCGATCCTGCCCATCATTGTTTAGAAGGGGAGCGTACTCGAACCATCTACCGTCTTGGCGATACGGTTGAAGTGCGAGTGGTTCGAGTAAACTTGGATGAAAAGAAGATCGACCTGCAGATGCAGGGTTCCCGTGCTGCGGTGCCAGGTTCTAAGAAGACCGGATTAAGAGACGCCCTGCGCAAAGGTCAGATTCCCAAAAAAGCTGGCACTAAGGCTAAAGCCGTCAAGGATGATAGTCAGCCTGCTAAAAAAGGCCGGCGCACCCGCAAAAAACCTACCGCTGGCAATGCTAAACCTGGAAATAGCGGCGCGGCGAAAAACGCCCACGGCACTGCTGGCAGTAAAGGTAAACCAGCAGCGAACAAAAAACCGGGGGTTGCTGTTCAGAAGGCGCCGGTAAAAGCGGCAAGCGCCAAGCCTAAAAGACCCACTGGGGCGGCAAAGAAGCGCATAGCCGCAAAAAAGCGTACCCCGCGTGATGCCTAAAACCCATACAAGACAAAGAGATCAGGATCAATGAAGGAGTGGGTTATTGGCATTCACGCAGTGGCGCAGCTTATAAAACAGCGCCCCGAAGCGATTACTGAGCTATTAATTCTCGAAGATGGCAGCAACCCGCGCGTCACTGAAATAAAAGCCTCAGCAGAAGCAGCCGGTATTGCAGTTGCTGTGGCCGACAAACGCAGGTTCGAGCGCCAGTTCAAAGGGGTTCATCAAGGGGTAGCCGCCCAAGTGCAGAGCAGTAGCCAGATACTTGATGAAAAACAGCTGCTGGAAGTGTTGGCTCAACAAGAAGGAGATTTATTGCTGCTGGTTCTAGACGGCGTTACCGATCCCCATAATTTAGGAGCTTGCCTGCGCACAGCCGATGCTGCCGGGGTTCATGCGGTGATCGTACCTAAAGACAAAGCGGCGCCGCTGAATGAAACTGCCCGCAAAGTGGCCTGCGGGGCAGCGGAAACCGTGAACTACGCAGCAGTCACCAACTTAGCCCGCTGCCTCAAACAGCTGCAGGAGCTGGGAGTTTGGATTGTCGGTACCGCCGATGAAAGCGCGACCTCAATCTATGAGCAGGACTTAACCGGTCATTTGGCGCTGGTGATGGGCTCTGAAGGCCAAGGTTTGCGCCGTTTAACTCGGGAGTGCTGCGACCACGAAGTATCCATTCCAATGGCGGGCGCGATGAGCAGTCTGAATGTTTCAGTTGCTACTGGGGTTGCCCTGTTTGAGGCGGCGCGCCAGCGCAAAAACACCGTTTAGCAGAAAAAACAGTCTAAAAGCCGACGTTTTACAGAAAATCTCCCCTAGTTTGCTCAATAGAGGTTGCATCCAAGGGACTGTTTCTCTAGAATTCCGGCTCTTTTGTTGGCGGGACTCGATTCCGCTGAACATAACTCCTTGTCTTACCACGCACGCCATGTGTTGGATGGAAGGCATAACCCAAGAGGAGTCTCTATGAGACACTATGAAGTAGTATTTCTGGTGCATCCCGACCAGTCCGAACAGGTTCCAGGGATGATCGACCGTTACACCCAAGTTGTTAACGATTGCGGTGGCAAAGTGCACCGCTTGGAAGACTGGGGCCGACGTCAATTAGCCTATCCTATCAATAAGATTCACAAAGCCCATTATGCCCTCATGAACATTGAGTGCACCGGTGAGGCATTGGAAGAGCTTGGTACGCTGTTTCGCTACAACGACGCAGTTCTGCGCAATCTAATCATCAAAGCAAAAGCGCCAGTGACTGAAGAGTCATTGATTCTAAAAGGCGAGCGCGAAGGCAAAGAACGCAAAGCCCGTGCTGAAGCTAAGCGCAAACTAGAAGATGACGCCGCAGCGGCATCCGCAGCAGCTCGCGCAGCAAGTGCTGAAGCAGCAGCCGAGACCGCAGCAGCTGAGACTGCAGCCGCAGAGCCTGCAGCCGCAGAGCCTGACACAGATGATGAGTCAGCAGATGATGAGTCTGCGGAAACTGCCAGCGAGTAAGTGGCAGTAACGCATCCAAAGACTAGAATCTAACCATTCGAATTTTATAACAGGAAATTATCATGGCTCGTTATTTTCGTCGCCGCAAATTCTGCAAGTTTACCGCAGAAGGCACTATAGAGATTGATTACAAAGATTTAGAAACCCTGAAAGCCTATGTTTCAGAAACTGGTAAGATCGTGCCTAGCCGTATTACTGGCACAAAAGCACGCTACCAGCGTCAATTGGCGACTGCCGTAAAGCGCGCCCGTTACTTGGCGTTGATTCCATACACGGATAGTCATCAGGTATAAATAACACCATGAAACGCCTTGCTGAATTCGTAATGACGGGACGCAAGCAGGCAATCTTGGTAACACTGCTGCTGGGATTAATTCCCATGGTTAATTTACTAAGCCCGGTAGTTATCGGCTTGGTAACCCTCAGAAAGGGCCTTAAAGAAGCAGGGCTAGTTTTGGTTTGGGCGATATTGCCTTTGGCAGCCTGGGCCGTAGCTGGAGATGTGATTCCGCTAATACTGGTTTTTGGACTAGCGGCCCTGGCTTGGATTTTAAGAGAATCCGAGTCGTGGGAGTTCACTCTTTTGGCGGCGATTGGAGTCGGTATTTGTGTTGAGCTGTATATGCGGTCTCAATCAGAGCTACTCGGGGTCGTGTACCAGCAATTTGAGCTGCTGCTGTCTGAGCAAAATATGCAGATGGTCAGTCTCGAGCAATTTAGGGAAACCATACCCAGCTTCTTTGGCGCGGTGTATATGTTTCTGGCAGCGATGCTCTTAATGCTGTCCCGCTGGATGCAGGCGGCGCTTTATAATCCGGGAGGTTTCCAGCAGGAATTTCACGGTCTGCGCATAGAACAAAAAGTGGCCGCTGGTTTGTTGGCTGCCATGTTGATAACGACCTTTGTTGAGGTGATACCTCAAAGCTGGAATTTGTATTTCACTATGCCCCTGATTTTCTCGGGTGTTGCATTGGTTCACGGCTTGGTTGGCAAAAAGAAAGCGTCTTCCATGTGGCTGGTTGCTTTCTACGCGCTGTTTCCTTTACCTGGCTTAATACAGGTTCTGGTCTTGGCCGCACTGATTGATAGTTGGTACGATTTTCGAGCGCGGATGTCAAAATCCGCCTGATAGAATTTATAATGAGGACGAAAACATGAACGTAATCTTGCTGGAAAAGATTGGCAAGCTCGGTGGAATAGGCGATACCGCTGAAGTGAAGTCAGGCTATGCGCGCAACTTCCTGTTCCCGCAGGGTAAGGCATTGGCAGCGACTAAATTAAACGTCGAGCAATTTGAAGACCGCCGCGCTGACTTAATGGCTGCACACAACTCTAAAGTGGGTGAAATGCAGACCCGCGCTAAAAAGGTCAAAGGTCTTGAGCTTGTGTTGGAAGTTAATTCCAGTGACGAAGGTAGACTGTTTGGCTCAGTTGGTACTAAAGATATTGCCGATGGCATTAACGCTAAAGTAGGCAGCGACCTAACTAAAGCTGAAGTACTGCTTCCCCACGGCGTTATCCGAGCCCTGGGTGAATACAACGTGGCTATCGACTTTGGTTATGACGTCACAGAAACAGTTAAAATAGTTGTGGTTCGCACGCACTCAGATGCCAACAACAGCGACGACGGTTTTATTGAAGAAGACCAAGAGACAGATCAGGACGATTAAGCTGCTCTAAGCTTCGCGGAATTCCTTAAGGCATGAGTTGAACTGCTGTGAATTTCGAGAAACCCTAAAAAGCGCCATACTGATAACTCAGATGGCGTTTTTTTTTACTCCATTGTTTGAGCCATTTACGGTAATCTCCTAACCATGTCATTCGAATCTGCCAACGACAATCATAAGTCCAACCCCTTAGCGGCGCTTAAGGTTCCACCCCATTCGGTGGAAGCTGAGCAGGCGGTGCTGGGCGGTCTTATGTTGGATAACACCGAGTGGGACAATATTGCCGACGCCCTGCTGCCAGAAGATTTTTATCGCTCAGAGCATCAGCTGATTTTTAAAGTCATGAGCAAACAGGGTGAGGCCAACAGTCCCATTGATGTTGTTACCTTGGTTGAGGCGCTAAGCAGCTTAAACCAGCTAGAACTTGCTGGCGGCCTTGACTACCTCAGTGAACTGGCCGGTAACGCCCGCGGCACCGCCAACATTAAGGCGTATGCAGACATTATCCGAGAGCGCGCGGTGCTGCGGCGACTTATTAGTGTCGCTAACGGCATTGCCGATTCTGGCTACAATACGGGCGGGCGCAAAGCGGCAGAGATTTTAGATCTGGCAGAACAGCAGGTGTTTAGAATTGCCGACGATCGCCCACAAGACCAAGGCCCGGTGTTTATCAATCCTTTGCTCTCCGCCGCAGTAGAGCGAATTGATGAACTGGCCGGGTCAGAAGGCGGCATCACAGGGGTCACCACTGGCTATAGCGACCTTAACGAGAAAACCCGAGGCTGGCAGAAGTCAGATCTGATTATCGTCGCCGCCAGACCTTCCATGGGCAAGACCTCCTTGATGATGAATTTCGTCGAAACGGCAGTGCTCGCAGAAGACAATCCGGTCCTGGTATTCAGTTTAGAAATGCCGGCGGAAAGCCTGATTTTCCGTTTGTTGTCATCTATTGGCAGAATCGATCAAACCAAGATTCGTACTGGTGATTTGGCAGCTGAAGATTGGCCTAATTTCAATGCCGCAGTGGCTAAACTTAAAGACCGACCGCTGTTTATTGATGATTCGGTAGGCATTAGCCCAACTGAAATGCGCGCCCGTGCGCGGCGTGTGGTCAGAGAACATGGCGAGCTTGGCATGATCGCAGTAGACTATCTTCAACTGATGCAAATCAAAGGCTACGGTGACAATCGAGTGGGCGAAGTGTCTGAAATTTCCCGCTCACTCAAGCAGCTAGCGCGAGAATTTAAGTGCCCAGTTATCGTCGGCTCGCAACTTAATCGTTCCTTGGAACAGCGGCCCAATAAGCGTCCGGTGATGTCAGACCTGCGTGAATCTGGTGCCATCGAGCAGGACGCCGATGTGATTGCTTTCATCTACCGGGATGAGGTCTATAACGAAGATTCGCCCGACAAAGGGGTTGCTGAAATTATTATCGGCAAGCAACGAAATGGGCCACTTGGCACTGTTCGGTTGAGCTTCTTAGGTCAATATACTCGTTTCGAAAGCTACGCGCAGCCCAGATACGATGACAGCTACACCCATGGGCACTAGCACTTAGGATTGCCATGATTATGCCACTACCGACTCCTCGCACATGGGCTACTATTGATCTGGCTGCTCTTCGGTTCAATTTTGCAAGGGTGCAAAAGCTTTGCCCCCGCTCCCGTATTATTCCAGTGATAAAATCCAATGCCTATGGCCATGGCATGTTACCTGTGGCCAAGGCCTTGGTGGAATCGGACATTGGATTTAAAACCTTTGCCGTCGCCGCATTGACCGAGGCCTTGGAGCTGCATGCCGGCAGCTTCAATAAAACTATCATGTTGCTACCTGGCTGCATTAACAAAGATGAAGTGCGCATCTGCCTAGAACACAACATCGAGCCGGCCATTCATTCAGCCTATCAGCTGAGTCAGTACTGTGAGGTTGCCGAAGCTGATTTCGCCGCAACCCCTAAAACCGTATGGGTAAAATTTAATACCGGCATGAATCGGCTGGGGCAGCCTGAGGCCGAGAGTATCGACACCTATCGCCGGTTAGCCGGGTTGCCCAACACCACAGTTATTTTCATGTCTCATTTAGGCTATGCCGATGACATGAGTGCAGCGCCTTCGAAACAGTTTACCGACAAGCAGGTGGCTGCGTTCGAGCAAGCAAAAACAAGGTTGTCCCAAGACTATCCAAATTTGCTGACCAGTTTTGCCGCATCGGCTGGCATACTCACTCGGCCAGATACCCATCACGGCATCGTGCGACCTGGGGTTATGCTTTATGGCAGCTCGCCTCTGGCCAAACAATCAGGGTTAGACCTAGGCCTGCAGCCGGTGATGAGCTTGAGCTCGCGCTTGATCGCGATAAACGATGTGGCTGCCGGTGAGTCTATTGGCTACAACGCGACCTATGTTTGTGAAAAACCAACGCGGGTTGGGGTGGTGTCAGTGGGCTACGGTGATGGATACCCACGCTCAGCGAACACCACAACACCGGTGTTAGTAAAAACCGATGCAGGAATGCAGAGATCCCATGTTATTGGCCGAGTCTCGATGGACATGATCACCGTTGACCTAACTCACATACCACTTGCCCAGATAAACGCTGAAGTCGTTTTGTGGGGAGGTGAGCTCGGAGCCGATGAGGTCGCCAAAACCGCTGGCACAATCGCTTACGAGCTTTTTTGTCAGGTCACAAATCGCGTAATTTATAGCTACATCAACTAAGCTCTACCCTTAAGCTCTACACTGTAAAAATTTAAT
>JBLGBD010000068.1:0-15514 GCA_047617585.1 Pseudohongiellaceae bacterium
TAACCCAGCATTGAAAGACGGCAATGTTACAGATTGAGGCTAAGATATGACAGCATCATTCAGCCCAAATCACGAAAAACTACAAACGTTTTGTCATCTTTTGGACTTCAAAAATCCTTGCTTAAGTTGCCCGACTGAAAGCCGCACGAGTTCGGTGCAAGACTCGCTTGGCGCATCAATTTGGGCCATGGCTTGTGGCCAACAATTAGCGCTTGAGCCTATGGCTGCCAAGCATAACTGAACTTAGCAAAGACGGTTCGATTGGTTGGCTCGAGTGACTTGAACTGATCGTCTTGAAAAGCAGAATCGGAATAGCCAATAAAAAATCGTGTCGCCGCAGTGAATCGGTAGCTATACAATAGCTGGCTGGTGAGGCGGGTATTGTGCCTCTGTACCGTATTGACATACAGAACGGGGTCTCTCACGGTATCGGTATTTTGCAGGGTAAATCGAATAAAACTTTTTGCATCAAACTGATAAGTAGTTCGAAGGTTAGTCAGGTTGGCGGTAAACAACAGGCCATCGTCGACATCGAACTGCTGTAGGGTATGGCTTAGACTGAACTCTAAGTGCTTGCCGAATTGATAGTCTATTGATGGCTGATAGCGCTTCGAATTGCCTAGCTGCGTATTAGCAAAATCAACCACATCTTCATACCGAAGCAAGGCCGATAAACGCAGGTTTGGCAATGGCTGAAAGCCTATCGATATTTGGTTGAACTGCTCATCGAAGTAAGAACCATTCCAATAAGTTTTACTGCCGCCGAAGAGCCCGTTGAGAAAAGACTGCATTGGGCCATTGAGATTTACAAACACCTCAGTTTCTTCTTCGAGTTCTAAGCCAGACTGATCTTGGGTTCTGTCATAGTCTAGAGCGATGCGAATTCGGGTAAAAAAACTGTCTCCGTCTGCTCGCCAAGTACGACCCACGGTGGTGACGAAAAATTTATAGTCAGCTCGATTGATGAATCCAAGATCAGCGCGATAATCTTTGCCAACATCAATATAGCCCACGCGCCAGTCCCAGAACTCGTCATTGTGATTGTATTCAACCCGAATGCTGTCGTCACTCAGACTACTTGCTTGATTGAAGTCATTTTGAATTTGCACTGGGTAGTGCGAACTGGACCGAGAGGCTTGCATTGAAACAGTATCTCTATCGGTTGGTCTTAGCGTGGCATCCATGCTCATTACAGTGTTGTTGTACCCATCGCCGCTGCGTTGGGTTATTACTGCTCCAACCGCGGAGTTTTCAAATACATCAAGTCGATACCTGCCAATTGCTACTTCGCTTTGCAAATCTCTTAGTGAGGCGACGCTAGAGCTTAAAGCTCGAGGGATTAAAAAGCTTGTGGACTCATCGTTAGTAGTAAGTAAACCATAGGTATGTCGGCCAGATTTCCCGGTGAGCTTTATGCCGTAGTCAGGATTTGAAATATTTCTGGTATAGACTAGGTTTTCAAAGGTATCAAAGTAGTCTGCACCGTCTAAGAAAAACGTTCTGCGTTCAGGGAAAAATAAACTAAAGGTGTTGTTGATATCTAGCTGAACCGCATCGGCTTCAACCTGAGAAAAATCTGGATTTAGCGTAGCATTCAGATAGATGTCTTGGCTGATACCCCAACGCACATCAACTCCGGCGTCGGGGTTGATGGATTCGTTTATCCATTCACCCACCGAGGGGTCGCGGTTTTGAATTGCGGTGCTGGTAAAAGTGGGAATTACTTCAAGGTTTCGGCTAGCGCGTAGATTTGACATCCCTGCCATTTTACTAATCTGGCAAAGATAGCAGGAAATGTCTCTATCTTGTGGGTTGTTAGCAATGCGGTTGTTTCTATCCCTAGGGAAAAACCGAACAAGATCTATTCCCCAAGTCTGTTGATCTTCGCTCGGTGTGAAACGCAGCTGCTTGAACGGTATCGCCATTTCAACAACGTAGCCATTGTCGTTAACTTCGCCGGCACTTTCCCAGATTGCATTCCAAGAGTCATCACCCCGTCGATTTACATCGTCATAGATACTATCAGACTGCACCCCAAACGGATTAACGTAAAACTCGTAGGCTCTGCGTTCATCGTTGAAGGTATCCAGTATCACACCCACACTGTCGTCTCGATCAATTTGGTCTCGATCTCTATAAAACGCCCTGATCTGATCGATGCTGTCGTCATCAGCAATAAACGCCACATACAGAATTTCCCCGTCTTCCATCAACAAAGCTTCGGTCTGAACTTCAGCTTCAACATTGTTGCCCGGGTCGGTTTCTATATTAACTTGGACCCGCGCTGCTCCGGCCCATTCAGCGCCGTCAATCTTGCCATCAATGACGGGGGCTTGGTTGATTCGTGGAATTGAGTAGATCGTGGTTTGAGCACTACTGTAGCCGCTAACCGCAATGAAGCTTAGGCAGATCATGTAATAAAAGTAAGCAAGGCGTGAGCGAGGTTCGCAGGTTCGACTAGGCATTAATACGGCTCTTATTATTGTCAGGCCTGCGGCAATCAATTTACGGCGGCTACGACTGATTTTCAGCGAAGTTGGTATTTAAACACCAGATGGCAGATTCTCAAAACAACGGGGCTGGCTAATTTCTAGACAGCCAATGTGCGGTGGTAATTATTCGCTATAAGCTGAGGGCTTGTATTGGAATGGTCTCAGTGGGTAGTAAAGGTTTTGTTGAATAAGTGAGGGGGCGCCTAGAAATCCGGCAGCAGTGGTTGGAGTTAACTGCCTGCCGCTCGATCTCAATTCTAAAGCAGGGGAAATGATTAGAGTCAAACTGCTGTGATTGAATCAATCAAGTTACGCTTACCCCATTTAACTCGGCTCATGGGGTAATCAATTTGTGGGAGAATGGCAGTGCGTACATGGCAAACCTCGCAAGGCTTGTAGCCTTTTGGAGGGTTCTATTTTGCCATGTAAACACTTGATGGATTCCACGCCGCAGTGGTGATTGTTGTAGCGAGAGTTGCAGGCTTTCAGCTACAGGCTAGAAGCTGCTTCTAATACTAGCTCTAGGGCCGGTCTATCTTGATAGCGCTCTTCTGCAAATTTGTGCCTAATGATCCCATTGCTATCGATCAGCAACATGCCGGGATAGGGAATGCCATAGGTACGGTCGCCAGGCTCGTAGTCCATGTTACGAATGCCAAGACTATTCACGTGTTTAACGTCTTCATCGTGAAGCAGTGGAAATTGAATATCTTGATCTTCCTGCACTTCTTTTAAAAATTCTACTGGATCATAAGTGATAGTGGCCACGTTGATACCTAGTTCTGCTAAATCATCTGCTACACCGGTCAGCTGCACGAGCTGAGCTTTGCAGTAGGGTCACCAATCAAAAGATCGACTGAAGACGAAGAGCAAACCCTTGTCACCCTTGAGGTCAGTGAAAGTGAGCACCTGACCATCCTGATCTTGGGCTGAAATCTCAGGCATCGCCGCTCCAACTGGAAAGTCAGGCGCCCATTCAAATTCCTGTGCCGATAGGTTTTGCAGCATAGTCGCAGCAAGCACAGCAAGGATAGCCTTGCCTGTGAGCCCACTATATTGTCGCAATAGTTTAATCATGGAACTTCCTCTTAGATGCTGTGCCGCAGTGCACGTAATAATAGAACTGGCCGAAAGCTTTTTTATTGCAGTGGACTGTCAAATTTCACAAAAGGAAACAGAGCCAATAGTTTTGGGTCTAGTGGGTCTATTGCGGGGGATAATCGGGATTCGATTTGTCTAATTCTGACAAAAAGCGCTCACCGCGGGGCAAGTAGCTATTCATGCTATCGAGGGAGAACACCACTGAGTTGGATCGGCCGATGATTTCGCCTCGAGGCACAAAGCTGTAAACCCGGCTATCGGCACTGTTGTCTCGATTATCTCCAAGCACAAAATACTGATGTTCAGGAACGATGGCCGGGCCATAGCTGCGGCTTGTGCGACTTGCGTATTGCGTGCTCAGCTGGGCTTGATGGCTTTTGTTTGGCAGGCCTTCCAAAACAATGATGGCATTGGGTTCGCGGTCTACTACTTCGTAGCTAGCGGCCTCCCCGTTAATCACCAAGGTGTTGTTTTGCATATAGATTGTGTCGCCTGGTATACCGACTATTCGCTTCACGAGTCGCTTTTGGGCCTTTTTCGAGTCAATAATAACGATATCGCCGCGCTCAGGCTCACCGGTTTCAGCCAGGGAAATCTCGGTGAACGGGATTTTTACGTCATAGGCCAGTTTATTAACCCAAACTTTGTCACCATCAAGCAACGTGGGCTGCATTGAGGCACCTGAGATTGAGCTTAAGTCGGCAATAGCACTTTTAAAGAACACGATACAAGCCAACAGCATGAAGAATTGACGGTTTTCCCGCCAAAATAGTTGAAGCCGATCGTAAACAGTGGCTGATACGCGCTGTATTAGGGAGTCGGGTTCGGCTTTTGGTGGGGCCACTGGCTCTTGGTCTGGTTTGTAATCTGTCATGGTGGTGACGTTAACCAGCAAGGTCTCCCGTGTCAATCTATCAACGGAGTATCTAGTAAGGACCCATTTGGCACGGTCACAGTTAACATAGCCTTAGGCAGCAAGCATTGGATTGAGTTTTGCGAGGGCGCTTGGTGTCGGCAAAGAATCGGCGGCGGGCTTGCATTTCAGCTATTGCTTGAATAACCTGTGTTTCCATACAGTATAGTGATTGTGGTCGACCATGGTCTTAGATTCCTTTCATATAGCATGCAAAAACTGGTTCGAGGCACAATTTGGTCAGCCCACGCCGGTGCAAGAACGCGCTTGGCCTGCTATCAAGCAAGGTAAACACACCTTAATATCAGCACCTACCGGCAGCGGTAAAACCCTAGCAGCATTCTATGCAGCTATAGATGGTTTAGTGCAACAGGGTTTGCGCCGTCAGCTGTCGGATGGGGTTCAGATTCTCTATGTGTCGCCTCTCAAAGCATTAAGCAACGACATCCAAAAAAATCTTGAGCTACCCCTCGATGGTATCGCAGAGCATCTGCACCTGGCGGGCGAAGCACCAGTGGATATTCGAATTGCTGTAAGAACTGGCGATACCCCTGCCAGCGAGCGCCAGAAAATGGCGAAAAAGCCTCCTCATATTCTAGTGACTACTCCCGAGTCACTCTACCTGCTTTTGACCAGTGCCAGCGGCCGCGCGATGCTGGCATCGGTCTCTACTTTAATTGTGGATGAGATTCATGCCATGTTGGGCGACAAGCGGGGGGCGCATTTATCTCTCTCGGTAGAGCGGCTTGCACACTTGGTTGCGAACAGTAGTGGACAACACCTTCAGCGCATCGGTTTATCTGCTACCCAAAAACCCATTGAGATGGTCGCAAATTATTTAGTAGGCAATAGTCATACCGTCGACGGAAAAGTAGACTGTGAAATTATCGATGCCGGATTTCGTCGGGAAATTGAAGTAAATATAGAAGTGCCAGGTTCCCCACTTACGGCATTGATGAGCAATGAAGTATGGGATGAGCTTTATGAGCGTTTGGTTCAGCTTATCCAAAGCCATGAAACAACCCTGGTATTTGTTAATACGCGGCGCCTTTCTGAACGCCTAGCGTTGGCTTTATCCGAACGTCTGGGGGACGATTCGGTGTGCTCTCACCACGGCAGCATGAGTAAAGACCGCCGTCATATTGCAGAGCAGCGACTAAAAGCAGGGGAGCTAAAAGTGTTGGTAGCCACAGCGTCAATGGAGCTTGGCATTGACATAGGCTCTGTCGACCTAGTGGTGCAGTTTTCCTCGCCGAAAAGTATTGCGACATTTTTGCAAAGAGTGGGGCGCAGCGGCCACTCTATCCACGGCACGCCCAAAGGCATCTTGTTTCCTCTCACTCGCGATGACCTAGTTGAGTCATCGGCGCTTTTACATTCAATTCATTTGGGTGAGCTAGATAAAATAGTAATGCCAGAAAAACCGCTGGATATACTGTCCCAACAGATTGTGGCTGAATTGTCTTCGCCAGCAATGCTTAGCGAAGCGGCCGCTGAGGGTTGGAGTATTGATGCTCTCTATGGGCTTTTCAAAAATGCCTATCCCTACCGCGATCTAAGCCGATCAGAATTTGATGAATTGATTACCATGCTAGCGGAAGGCTATAGCACGCGACGCGGGCGCAGAGGCACGCATATTCATTTTGATGCCATCAACAATAAAGTTAGAGCAAGACGGGGCTCCAATCTAATTGCATTGACCAACGGCGGTGCTATTCCAGATATGTTCGACTATCAAGTTGTGCTTGACCCAGAAGACACTGTAGTTGGAACCTTGAATGAAGATTTTGCTCTAGAAGCTTTGCCCGGAGACGTATTTACACTTGGAACCCACAGTTGGCAATTGCTCCGCATAGATGGTCTGAAAGTTAGAGTTCGCGACGCTCAGGGTATGCAGCCCACTATTCCTTTTTGGTTTGGAGAAGGGCTAGGGCGCACCTTGGAGTTGTCCCAGTCAGTGTCGAGGCTCAAACACACTGTTGCCCAATTGCTTATTAACGATTCAGCCAACGCTGCCGTGCAGTGGTTAGTAGATGAAGTGCGGTTGCCTCGCGGCGCAGCAACTCAGCTCATTGAGTATTTGCAGTCGGGCATGAATGCACTTGGGGTTATGCCAACGCGCGAGACAATTGTCATGGAGCGTTTTTTTGATGAAGTAGGTGACATGCATGTAGTTATCCACTCGCCTTTCGGTAGTCGACTAAACCGTGGTTGGGGCTTGGCTTTACGCAAGCGGTTTTGCAAATCGTTTAACTTTGAACTACAGGCCGCTGCCAACGAGGATAGCATTGTCATATCCCTTGGGTCCGTCCATAGCTTTCCGCTTGACGAAGTATTTCGTTACTTGCAGTCAGCAACTGTGAAAGATGTGTTGATTCAAGCACTGCTCGATGCGCCAATGTTTGAAGTGCGCTGGCGCTGGAATGCAACTCGGTCATTGGCTATTCAACGCAATAGAAACGGTAAGCGAGTGCCGCCGCAATTTCAAAGAATGGACGCCGAAGATTTAGTTGCCCATGTCTTCCCTGACCAAATTGCCTGCCAAGAAAACCTTACCGGGCGGCGTGATGTGCCAGATCATCCGTTGGTAAATCAAACGATTAATGACTGCCTTACCGAGGCGATGGATATCGATGAGTTACAAGAGCTCATTAAGAAAGTTGAGAATGTTGAGCTAAATCTAATTGCAAAAGACCTGACTGAGCCCTCGCCGTTCGCCCAAGAAATAATCAACGCTAGACCTTACGCGTTTTTGGATGACGCACCGTTTGAGGAGCGCAGGACCAACGCCATAAAGAACCGCAGTTGGGCAGATCCAGCTACGACTAAAGACCTAAGTGTTTTGGACAGCGGGGCCATTACCCGAGTAAGAGAGGAAGCTTGGCCCTATGTAAACAGCTCGGACGAGTTGCACGATGCAATGTTTAGCGCAGGATACATGACAGATGAAGAGTTCGTGGCGAAGCAGTATCGGGCTTTAGCACTTACTCTGATTGATAGCGGCAGGCTGTACTGTATTACTCTTACTCAGCCCCAGCGTATTTTATGGGTAGCGACAGAGTCTATTCCGAAATTACTGGCTGTGTTTCCGGGGCAGCTGCCCCAGATAAACTTACCAGAATTTTTAGTCAGCCAAGAATGGGAATCAGAACATGCCTTGAGAGAGCTGGTTAGGGGCAGATTAGAATGCTTAGGGCCCTTAACGGCAAACCGTCTCGTTACTGAGTTAGGAATAAGTTTAGCAAAAGTGGAAGCGGCATTGATTGCGTTAGAAGTCGAAGGCTTTGTTTTTCAGGGAGTGTTCTCACCTGACGGGCGACAGCTTTCGCAAACGCCTGAGCAAGAATGGTGCGAGCGTCGCCTGCTCCAGCGAATCCATCGCTATACCATCGATGCCCACAGACAAAGCATCAAACCTGTTTCCCTAGAAACCTACACTAGATTTTTGTTTCGGCGCCATCAGCTGATGGAAATAGGGAGTCTTGACAGTGAAGTCCTACCCACCCTGGACGGTCAGACTCAACTACAGAACACCCTGACTCTTTTAGACGGGGTTTCCGCGCCGGCAGGCAGTTGGGAGGCCGATATTTACCCTTCTCGAATTCGTAATTACGATCCAAGTTGGTTGGATGTAATGTGCATTAGTGGGCGAGTAACTTGGGGTAGGTATTCACTGCCGCTAGGGCTCAAAACTGGACATGGCAATAGCCGGGGCTCAGCGCCGGTGAAGAGTACGCCTATCACCCTAACCTCTAGGCATAATTTGGATATCTGGCAGGCATTGGCCAACGCTCAAAAACCAAGCGACCAGGTCACTGAGTTTGGCGGCTCAGCGCTACGAATTGAGCAGAATTTACAAAGTCATGGCGCCAGTTTTTTTGACGAAATCCAAACCCGAACCGGGTTGTTAAAGGCGCAGATGGAAGATGGCCTCGCTGAGCTGGTGAATGGCGGCCGCGTCACGAGTGATAGCTTTACCGGCCTGCGGGCATTGCTCACACCTGACAAAAAGAAGCCAAGCAGTCACCGCAAGAGGCATCGAACGGCTATGTTTGGCGTGCAGGATGCAGGGCGCTGGAGCTTGTTAAATACCTTTGCATTGGTCACAGAGCAAAAGCCAACTCGTCATTGGGAAGTGTTAGATGAAGAGCAAGTGGAACGGCTTGTAAGTATTTATCTGCAGCGTTGGGGAGTAATTTTCCGCTCGCTCATCGATAAAGAAGCATTTGCGCCGCCTTGGCGAGTATTGGTTGCCAAGCTTCGGAAATTGGAATTACAGGGTATTGTTCGTGGCGGTCGCTTTGTCAGCGGCGTTGGCGGCGAGCAATTTGCCTATGCCGAAACTGTCAATGATTTACGTAAACTACATAATGCCAAAGTAACAAACGTTAAACCGGCCTATCATTGCCTATCGGCGACAGATCCGCTGAATCTATTAAATTTAATTCTACCCAATAGGAAACTAAGTCGGATAGCTAGCAACAGAGTGCTGTATCAAGGGGGCATTCCGATCGCTGTTATGGAAAGTGGGGAAGTGCGTTATTTGCGCGAGACGGCGGATGACAAAAAATGGGAGCTGCAGCAACTACTTATGAAGCGAAGCTACCCCGGAAAATTGCGTAGCTACCTTGGTTCTCGCTGAACAATTGGCAGAAATTTCGACAGGAGTTTGTCAAAAAAAATCCCACTAACACAGAAGTGGTAGTGGGATCTTCGTACTGGTTTGGGAGCCTAGAGTGCGTTCAGTCTTAAAATAATCTTTCAGACTAAACTCACGTAGTCCAACTAACCGATAGTTTGCACTAGTCGATATAGTTGGAGGCTCCCTGTATAGATTGGCTAATGATGGGATCACCTCCTTTTTAAATCTCAGGGTAGCAATTGGTGCTAGAAAGCCTCCCCTGTTAAGACTGCTAACAACAAATCTGATCAATTTATATAACACAACGAACTCCCTGTAAAGAAGTTAATTAAATTACGGATTTGCTTTAGTCATCACGGTAAAACGAGCGTGATGAGGTAGTGTCAATTGAGCTTAAAAAACCCGGTCTAGTGAATTTATCGAATATCAAATGCAGCATCATATTCGACTACACTTAATGGGATAAACAGCGATGATTAGTAAAGCCAATGATAGAAAGACGATCACACAGAAGAGTCGAAGTGGAATTTTGGGCAAGCCTAAAGCATCCACGGCTGGGCTGTAGTACAGGGGATATTCAAGAGATTTCCCATAGCGGGTTTTCACTGACCTTGGACCAAGAGATGAATTTTTTGGTGTTGATGGAGCTTGATGTCTGTATACATGGTGCGGGCTGGGATGAGTCGATGCCCTCGCTGCCGGTTCAAGTAGTCAGGATTCAAGGCAGAGAGATTGCACTAAGGTTTTTGGATAGTTACGAAGATTTTTGGGTGCCAACGACCGATGAAGAATTTCAATTGCCCTACACAGATTCGATCCTGTATGACGAAGGCGACGAGTATCTGCCAAGACACTAGGGTTGTTACTCTAACGCCATGGCTATTTCTATAGAGTAAAGAAATAATAGATGGAAATAAACACTACTGCAGCTATCAGCGTCCAGTAAGCTAAAAACTGGAAAGGGCGGTCTAAAAACAATTGACCCATGCTCTTGGCTTCCCCTTTTTGCAGTTTTTCCTGATAGTCTTGCTGTACTTTTTCCACGCGCGATTTCTCATAGCCGTTTAGTAGTTCTCGAGCCTGGTCAAATTGGGTTAAATTTTTAATCCAAAGGGCGGGCATAGAAATACCCCAGTTGCCGGCAAAGGTTTCAAAATACTCGATGTTGTGAGCCTTGAGTAAGTCGCGTACTTCTTCGGCTTCGTCGTGAGGAACATCACGCATTCGAAATAAGATTTTTGACATAGTTAAGTTTCGGCTTTTTCAGTTGGAGGTCCGGCAAGTGCATGCTACCTTTAAGCCTTAATCCTGTATATTAATTGGCTTTATCGCCACGTTAAGTAATAGATAACATGAGCGCCATGAGAGAAGCTATATGATAGGAGTTAACCCAATGCGATTCATCTTAGTCCTATCTGCCTTTGTTGTTCAGTTTGGCATGGTTAGTCAGGCAGCCGCTGAAAGCTCCGTTTGGAAAGTACAAAATGACTCACAGGTACTTTATCTTGGGGGTACCGTGCACCTGCTGCGCGCTAGCGATTTTCCGTTACCTGAAGAATACGACATAGCTTACGAGAATTCCTCGGAACTTGTCTTTGAAACCGATTTAGAGTCCATGAACGACCTTGCGGTCCAGGCTAGACTGATGCAGCAGCTTAGCTATGGTGACGATCAAAGCCTAAAAACCGTCCTCAACGAAGAAGCTTACTCAGCGCTGGAAATGTATACGGCCTCGGTAGGTCTGCCACTGCCAATGCTGGAAAAATTCAAACCAGGCATGATCATTAGCACGCTACAGGTGTTTGAGTTTCAAAAAATTGGTTTTACTCCCCTCGGTGTGGATGCTCATTTTAGTGCTTTGGCGGCAAAGGATGGCAAAGCCGTAGGGCAATTAGAGACTATAGACGCTCAAATCGGATTTCTCGCTAACATGGGCGAGGGCAACGAGAGTGAGTTTATCCTGCTCTCCTTGAAAGACTTAGCCGATACGGCAAATGTGATGGACGACATGATCGCAGCATGGAGAAACGGCAATAACAGTGAGCTGTCTGAGCTGTTCGTTAGCGATATGCGCGAACAAGCACCCGAAGTTTACGATTCCCTCTTGAAACAGCGGAATCTCAATTGGCTGCCCATGCTTGAAGCGATGCTGGGTAGTGAGTCAACTGAGTTTGTGTTAGTGGGTGCCGCCCACTTAGTGGGTCCTGATGGGCTGCTTGCGTTGCTTGAGGCGGGAGGCTATCAGGTCAGCCAACTGTAAGTGGACGCAGTGATTGCTCTCAACACAACTTCAGGTCAAGGCTATATTTAGCCTAGAAGATAGGGGCAGTTAGGTAGTGTGTACAAATGTCTTCCCCCCAACAGAGCGTCTAGGCTGACTCTCTGTTGGGTTCTAGAGAAGCGGGGGCTAGCTCGTCTTATGGCTTAAAACGATTTGTCTAGGGCCACTAGTTGAAGTCTGGCCACTCACTCCCGAGGGTATTTGCTGTACTTTGCCACCGGATTTTAGAAAAGATTCAATATGCCCCGCTAGATCTGCTCGACTGCTTGCAGCAGCCTCTTTTTTTGGTTTATTTGCCATAACTATCAATACTCGTTGCGTCGAAAGCCGGCCATTGTACACGAATTTGGGGCCTAATTCTAATGGCCGGAATAAATCTCCTTATTTTCTCGATTTTGAGCCAACGCGCTTGCGAGGTCGTTCGAAGTAGTCAGAATAGTAGTCTTCCGGCAGTTCACCAATTAAGTCGTCCATTGATGCTTTATAGATCACCTTCATTTTAGCCAACAGCTCTAGGTCTAGGTGGCAGCCGTAATTGCGGATCGTTTCTATATCCTCTAGCTGCTTGCGGGAAATGCCAAGCAGACGAGCGCCCTCGTTCATGGAATAACCTGCATTCAGGCGCAATTGGCGGACATTTTTTTTGACGGTAACCGTAATCGGAGAAAACTTTGAATATTGAGCTTGGGTCATACATTACCTGCTGATCTTGTGTATAAATAAAACTATGGCCATCGCACAGCCGCTTGTAGTCTAATTTAAGCTCAGGCTCCAGTTTGAGACCTGAGCCACAAAGGCGAGCGAAAATGAAGATTATGTACACGCTATCACAGCTATTTTTTGATGGTTATCTTTAGTTTAAACCGATTTAATAATGGGCCTAATTTAGAGTTTTCAGTGCATTGGAAGTTCAAATTTCAATTTAGAAATCGGCATTTTCGGGCGAAAAGCCCGCAGCAGCACTAGGTTCTTGACTTGTTGCGCAGTAATGCCGGGCAAAACACTTTACTCAAAGGAAACACAATGACAGATAAGGAAACGCCTATGTCGCAAACTCAAGTCGACACTCTAGGTATCACAAAAAGCACAGTGGTTAGCTTTAACTACCGCATGTATGAGGTTCTCGAAAACGGTGACAATAGCCAATGTCTCGAAGACTCGTATTTGGGCGAGCCTATTGTCTACTTGCACGGCTATCGAAACATTATTAGCGGTCTGGAAGCTGCCTTCGAGGGAAAGACCTCAGGCGACAGCTTTAACGCAAGTCTAGACCCAATATCTGCGTATGGACTAAGAAAAGAAGGGTCCATAAAACGGGTGCCATTGAAACACCTTCAGTTCCACCAAACCCCCAAAAAGCTTATTCCAGGGATGATTGCAGGGGTAAAAACGGAGCAGGGTATGCGAAACGTTATCGTCGTTAAACCCGGCAAATTTAATGCCGACGTAGATTTCAACCATCCACTGGCAGGCAAGAATTTACAGTATGAGATTGAAGTACTATCGGTTCGCGAGGCGACCGCTGAAGAGATAGCTCACCGCCATGTCCATGGTGCTGGAGGCCATCATCACTAGTAGTTAGTTTGTTGCCGCAGTCTTTGCGAATGCCTCCAAAATTGACGGGATGACTTTTTGGTTAACTACCACTTCGTAGTAGGGCTCAGATTTGCCCTGAACTGGAACCACTGAGTCATTATCCCAAAGACCTACCTTGCCTTCGCGAATGACGATGTCTTTCTTGCGGCCATTACTGTCAGGGTACTGACCAACATGAAATAAGTACTCTGTGCCGTTGATCTTTAATGATTTCGATCTCAAGGCTACTTCAGCGCGCAATTTCTCATAGGCGAGATCATCGATGGTAATGCCGTTTACATTGTAGCGAATAGTGCGTTGACCTTTTTCACTAAGCTCAGCGTCCGTATCAGTTATCGAATAGACAGCGATGTTGAACAGGCTTTTCCCCAAAGCCGCTCTTAGTTTCCATGAACAGCCTGAAAGACGATCAGCTAGACCAATTGCGCCCGATATCATTATTGGCTGCTCACCGTCGTAAAGAAATCGAGGCGCCCCACCCGAATAGCAAATGCCTACACCAAGCTCAAGTAAAGGCAGTGACATCTGCTTAGAGTGGCGGTTATTAGCGTTAGTGATCTTTAACATTTCCTTAGCGCAGCCACAGGCCCTTGCTACCGAAAACCATTCCTGGGGCGCATGTTCATATTCAAGAAAGCTCAAGATAATAGCATCGCCTTCGATGAAGACCTTGTTAGCGCCGTAGGTTTTTAGTATATCGTTGATGGGATTAAAGAAACGCATACTGAAATAAGAGGCAGGATTGAGATCCTTGTTAATAAGCTCATCTGTCACCGTCGTAGAACCCCGCACATCTGCTTTTAGAATAACGTGATGGCAAATTTTTTCCTCAGTGTCTTCGACTTCTGCGCCAACTGGCATTTGGTATAACGACCCTGCAGACTTTGACAGCCGAATATGATCCTCTTCAGTTAGGATGGTCATTCTATTGAAAACCCGATGGGCGAGGCGGTAGTGTTTTAAACTTTTACGATATCTAGCAATTGCAACTAGTAATGTGACGACATCATTTCTGTTAAACTTTTTGGTTTTCTCATCAAGTTTTATTTTCAGCTGCTCTAAAGATTTAATATGTTCTGTGCTGATCTTTTTGTTGCTAGCGACAGAGTCTTGCAACTTATCGGCGGTTATTTTGCCCGCCAAAAATTGATTAATAAGTTTCGGGCCTAATTGATCTAACACTAAAGGGCTGACGGACCGAGAGATTGCGGCAGAGGCGACAAGCTGGGGAATCAAGCTGTCTTTTTGCAGGGCTTTGATCAGCTTTTTAAGAGCAAGATCAATTGCCTTCACAGGTTGTCTACTCTTCCACCACGCCAAGAATCCTTGTTGTTTGCGAATGTTTTTCAACCAATTCGTCACCGCATTCCAAGCAAACAAAGCATGAATATTATCAGGCTGATCGAACCAGTTCAGCGTCTCATGCAGCTGAGATTTGCTGTCCTGGCTGAGCCCAGTTAAATTCAATAACTTAAAAAAGCCATGCAATTCATCGTGAATTTCTGTGGCTATTGAAGCTGAACTCTCGACCTTTATAGGTGAGACGTTAATGAAAGGCAGATAACGATTCAGAGTTGTGCAAACTATCTGGTCAAAGCGCGTAAAACCACCATCTTCGCCGTTTAAACTCCAGATACTGAACTCATCTATGAGTAGCGATAACTGGCCTAAATCAGGGGAAGCCAGTAGTGGGTTTAAAAGTAGTTCAGTGATAAGGGTATGGTCGTCGCCTAAAAACTGTTTTCTTATTGGCGCTAACTGTTTGTCCTCCACCTTTGCTAACTGAGAGAATATAATCTTGTTGATTTTGTAAATAATGGCATCTCGGTTTTTCTTGAGCCAGAAGAGTTTTTCATCAACGCCAAGAGCTTCGGAGGAGCCGTTATTTTTTAGTTCTGATAATTTTGCGCTAAGCCGGCTAATGTCTAAATCGAGCGACGCGTTAGTAACTTGAATAACATGCTTGACGGCCGCAAATTGGAGAAAGGCAATTTGATCAATGGAAAGGTCGGTTTTAACTCGATGGATTAATCGAGTCATCATATCTAGGTAAATGTCGCGAAGCCTTTCGAACTGACTAGAATTGTCCCATTGCTTGGGCTGGGACACAGCAATTTGTTGGACCAACAGAGAGATTACTTTTTTAGCATCGGATGAGAATTTGCGGCTCAACAATATGTCGATATGATAATTGTCGATGCCTTTTTGCAGTCCACTCATTGCTATCGCTATTGACTGATCAGGGTTCAATAGCGAAATAATGCTTTCCTGACTTTGTGAGTTCATGAAAGTATGGGCCTGCATTGGGTTCAACGACAAAAAACTAGATAGAGCGCGCAGTATTTCAAAAAAAACGAAAACTGCCAGAGCGAAGGCTTAATTCTGTGATCGACCCCACATTACCGTAAAATTGCTGAAATATCAGTAGTTTAAAAAACGAAGGTGTGGGTAGGCAGAAAGACGCGGAGCCAACACTACAAATAGTAGTT
>JBLGBD010000069.1:0-15374 GCA_047617585.1 Pseudohongiellaceae bacterium
TTGCATACTTTGTTTGAAACTCAGTATATGGAGCTGGCACTCGCAGTTGATGAAATAGCCGAACGTATTCGTGCTCTTGGCGACAAAGCGCCGGGTAGCTATTCGGAGTTTTCGGCCTTGTCATTGGTTGAAGAAGCCAGCGGCGAGCCCAACGCTGAAGAGATGATTCGAGACTTAACTGGCGATCAAGAAATTATCGCAAAGCTGGCCAGAGAGGTTGTTGCAACAGCGAGTGAGTTAGGTGACGAAGCGTCGGCAGGCATTGCCACTGACAGGCAAGTAATTCATGAAAAAAACGCGTGGATGTTGCGAAGTCATTTGGAGTAACTGCAAAAACTAAAGTCTGAGCCCGCTTACCTTTTACAGAGGTAGGCGGCTTCCCTCGATAGCAATATTGTAGCCTTCGCTGCGAACGAAAGCGCTTTCAGGACTGTCTGAATCAAGCAAAGGGTTTGTATGATTCATATGGATAAACCAAACCTTACCCTTGTCTTCATCACTTAGATGATCGAATACTGCCATGCTTTCGGAAACGAAGGGATGGGGTATTTGAGACATATCTCGATTCCCCAGCTCGCCATCGGCATAAAACGTGGCGTCCACTAGCGCATAATCGACCGATTGTACCAATTCGGCGATGTCCTCACCCCACACGGACCACTTGTTAATATCGGGAATAAAAATAGCTGTCTTATTTGGCCCGGTTATCCGATAGCCGACAGTTTCGGAATACTCATCTCGATGGGGTACTAAAAACGGGGTCACCGTAATATTGGTAAATTTTTCGCTGCGCTCATGGGTTAAGGCATTTAACGCAATGTTGTTAAGCGAGACCAATTGGCTCCACGGGCCATTGTTTCTCAAAAACTCATTCATGCGCGGCATAGCATACACGGGCACGTTCGATGCCCCTTGGGCTTCATGGCCAAAAAACATTAAGCCGGCGTAGTGACCTATATGGGCATGGCTGACAAACACTCCGGATAAACTGTACTCACTATCTGGTGCTTGGGTATGCAGTTGATAAAGCTGTGCTGGCATGTGAGGCGTGGCTTCAAATAAAAGCTTTTGCTTAGCCGCCGGGTCGATTACTGCAATGGCCGTAGCGCCGCGCTGCAGTGCAGGGTTTTCCCAGCCCGGCAAACAATGCACCTGATAGCATCCGCTTTGGGGGTAGCCGGCATCTTGCACAACCCCGAGCACATAAATAAAGGGCGCATTCTGGGCGCTGCTGTGCTGACCAAGCAGCATGAGGATAGCGACCCATAGTTGAACTTTAAGTGCTTTTAGCATGGCTTGTTAGATCTCACTAAATTTGCTGCCTTTGGTGATAGTGCCTGAGGTAATTACTGTTGCCCGCAGGCCGCCACGATTGATCAGACCAGGTAGCACGGCACAGTGGACCGACCCCGCTAAAAACGAGCAGGGCTCGCATAACTCGGCGCCAAAGCAAATGGCGTCACCCACTTTAAACTGTTTACCAACCAAGGCGTTAAGATCGATGCCAGCAGTAACAATGCTGCGTCTAAAATCGCCGTAGTCTAAATCAGACGAGTTATCGCTTAAAAACTGATCCAGTTCTTCTTTGGCAACAAAGCTAATATGGTTGTCAAGCACGGCACTGTTTTGATCGATGTGCTGCTGGGCCAAGCTGTGATAGCGGTCGCCAACGATGCCTTTGCCGGCTTCTAAACTGGCGTTACTGACTTCGCTTATTGGGCCGCGTTTTTTGGCGGTAATATAAATATGCTCTACTGTAGCCATGGCAGATGGGACCTCCAACTTAGTCTGATAAAAGCGCCATTACGGCGCCCGCCGGATCCTCAATAACGGCGAAGCGGCTCTTACCCAGACGGCGCGGCCCATCAAGAACTTTGCCGCCGCGGCTTTCGCATTCGTTAACAGATGCCGCAACGCTGGCAACCCGCACGTACATAAGCCACTGGGGAGGTAAGTTTGCATTGCTTCCGCGAGCATGGCAAATGCCGGCGATGGTTTGTTTGCTGCCGGGCAGGTTCATATTAAAATCATCGTAATTGCCCATCGGCACAGCGTCGGTGTTCCAGCCTACAACCGAGGCATAGAAATCTCGCAGTTTAGGCGCGTCCTCAACAGTAAGATCCATCCATTCTACTTTACCCAGATTGCTGGGCTTTTTGGTTTCCTGCTTAATTTCGTTCTCTTGCTGTTCTTGTTCGTTCATATCTAATTTCCCTCAGTTGGTTCGTCGGCAAAGATATGAGTTGGCAGCCCATCTAAGCTGACTTGGTTTTTCAATGCCCAGTACTTTTTAATAGCTGCATCGTCTTTGGTTGCCAACCATTTGGGCATATTGTCTCTTGGCTGAACATAGTCAAAAAAGGGAACCCCGAAACCGCATGAGGTTTGAACTAAATCAAACTGAAAGTCGACGTATTGGCGGGCGCTTTCGTGGGGGGCAAACAGGGCGCTAGTCTCATCCCAGTCTTTATCCCTAGGATGAATTGCCCGAGCTTTGCCATACAGCCGCAGGATACTTGGTTCATTGTCGAACGCGCAGAACATGATGGTCATGCGGTCGTTTTGGGCAAGATGGGCGGCGGTTTCGTTGCCACTGCCGGTGATGTTTAGCCAGGCGATTCGGTTGGGTGATAACACGCGAAGTGAGTCGAAACCTTTGGGCGACACATTGATGGTGCCATCATTGGCAGCGGTGCCGACGAAGAATAGCTTTTGGTGTTCGATGAAGGCGATGTGTTCCTCTGAAAGGGTTTCATAGCGTCTGGCCATTCTGTCTCCACTTGCGTTGTTCGATTGGTAAGTTCGACAGTCATAGAAGCAAACACAAAGCTGCGATTTGCTTGGTTATTCGATACCTATAGGCTCGTACTTCAGCATTTGATCGAAGTTCGGTATTAACTTCTATGACCCGCCATGAATACATCTCTGTAGGCTTGTGCGGCCGCATCTCTGCAGTCGACAGTCATAGAAGCAAACACCAAACTGCGATCCGATAGTTTATTCGATTTCTGCAGGTTCTAATTTTTGTTCACAACTGCTAGTCGTGGGATCTGAGTTTATTCTAATTGTTGCAACCAACGCCCACGCATTGATACGGGGGCGTTGGTTGTGGGTTTAGTCAGGCAAACTAAATACATAGATGGCGTTGCCCCAGCGTGGATAAGTTATTTCTGTGGCAATGACATCGGGCACTGTTCTTGGGCTGGTGCCGCCGTTGGCGGCAGTGACGGCGATGTATTGCTTGCCGTCGATCGCGAAGGATACTGGGTGGCCTTGCACTGCGGTGCCTAGGCGGGTTTCCCACAGCACTTCGCCGTTGGTTACATCAAGGGCTTTGAAGCGTCTATCAAGATCACCCACAAAGACTACGTTGCCGGCGGTGGACATGGTGCCAGTGTGGAATGAGGCTCTTTGCTGGTAACTCCAAACTTCTTCCATTGTGTCAACGTTGTAGGCGCCAATTTTTCCGAGGTTGCCGTCGGTGCCTGGCATCTCGAAGAACTTGCGGCTGGCTGCCAATCCGCCGCCACCTTGCACTAGGGCTACTTCACGGGCCGCGTTTTCCAGGCAGGTTTGGCTCAGCGGAGCAATCATGGTGCCGGTAGGTTCATGGTAAGTCATTGAATGCCAGTCTTTGCCACCGGCGCTGCTTGGGCAGGAGCTAGTCCATTCATTGAGTTTGGCGTTCTGAATGTCTTCTCGGTAAGTGACGGCGCCAGTCTCGGGGTCGATATGAGTGAAAGCGTTTTGGAACACGGTTTCTTTAAAGTCGAGGAATTTGCCTGAGACACGGTCGTTCTTCCATAGAATGCCGTATTTACCCAGTGAGAAAACCAGTTTCTCGCCGCCGCGGTTAACCAGAACCCGTTCGAACACTTCATCAAGGTCCAAGGCTTCTGCAGGTACGTGTTGGAAGAACCAATCCAGTTCGCCGTTGTCCGTGTTGATAGCAACGGTTGAGTTGGTGAATAGGCCGACATCATTGATGGTGAGATGGCGGCTAACAGGCACCCACGGCTTTTGCTGTGCGGTGCCCCAGTAGGTCAGTTTAAGGTCTGGGTCGTAGCTGCCGGTTATCCAGGTTTCGCCGCCAGCGCGGAAAACATTATCCAGATCGCCCCAAGTATCGCCGCCGGGTTCGCCGGCTTGGGCGATAGTATTAAAGCGCCATTCAAGCTCGCCAGTGTTGGCATCGTGGGCGCTGATGTAGCAATCTTCTGGAATGTAACGAGCACAGCCTGCTAAACCAAGTATGACTTTGCCGTCGGCAACAATCGGGCCGCTGGAATTTGAAAAGCCTTTGCTGGAATCTGCAACCACTGTCTCCCACACTTTTTCGCCGGTTCGTGCATCCAAGGCGATGAGTCTGGCATCGGTTGTGGCCTGAATAATTTTGTCGTTATAGATCGCGATATTGCGCATATCTTCACGGGTGGCAGAGCCGCCCCAGTGTTCCCAAATGAGCTCACCCGTTTTGCCATCCAGGGCCTGGATGATATTGCTTGGGTTGATGAGATAGACGATGCCGTTATACACCAGTGGCGAAGGCTCGGAATCGCCTTCGTGCATGTTCCAAACCCACTCAAGACTGAGCTGAGCCACATTGTCGGTAGTGATTTGATCCAGCGGGCTGTAACTGTGGGCATAGTAGTCACGTCGCCACATGGGCCAATCAGCCGGGTCTGGATTTGCCAACATGGCATCGGTCACGGGGACGAAGTCGACGTAGTCTTCGACATTGCCGCGCACAGTTAGGCCGACTGGAGGCGCAGGTTCGGCCGGGCGCTGACTAACGATTCGAGTGATATTGTCGGCAATGGGAAAATCAGTGGTGGTTGTTAGTGCGTCAGTCACCCCATCGACGCCATTGCTGGCGAGGACATGGGCAGTGATGCTTAGATAATCTTCATTTTCTAGACTTTCATTCCCACCCGGCGGCATGTTGGCTTGAATGTTGTTGTATAAAAGCGACGGGTTTTGCTGGCCCCAACGCTGCAGAAATGCCCCGCCTGATAGGATTGGGCCTAGGGTTGTGCCTTCAAGATTAGAGCCGTGGCAGGCAGCGCAGTTGGTGGCGAATAATTCGGCGCCGTGACTGGCTTGGGTGGCAAACCCACTGACAGCTGCGGGCATTGAGGTTACAGCCGGCGCTGCTGTGTTTTCAGCCGGGCTTTGTTCGCCACAGGCAACGATCAGGGTCGCAATAGCCAGCCCGAGGCTTAGTTTTCCAATTTGAATAGGGGTTGTCATGTTGTTCTCTCTTTATGTTCTTTATGTTTAGTGAGCGTTAACTGTGCCAAGGTTGCCAATTAGTTGAAATGAGCTCTAGTAAATACCCAGCCACGTAGTTCGCCGGGTGGGTTAGAGATGCTATGGATCTGAACATAGAATGAGTTAGCTTTTAGCTGCCCTAGTTGATCAGCAGTCAGCTCAAGCACTCCAGAGATTTCGCCGCTGGTGGCTTGTGCAACGCTGAGAGTGTGGATAACCGGGCCTGGTTGTGCCGGTGGCCCATTGTGAATATGGGCAGCGGTTGCCACGGAGCTCATGCCGGTAAAATTGCCGCTCACAGTAAGGGTTGAGCCATCGAGGCTAAGAATAACCTCGCCGCCACCGGTAATCTCGGCTTTGGTCTGCGGGGTAGTGGGCATGGGTGACAGGCGCGCTCGATAGACCTCAGTCTGGGCCCAGGCGCTGCCTGCAGTTAATAAAATGGATAGTAGGGCGGACTGGGTAAGTAATTGGCCAAGTTTCATTGCTTAAGCTCTATTGTTGTTATGACTCCGCCTATTAAAACCCAAGACCTCTATAAGGTACAGCACAGCCCCAGTAGGGGCTTAATTACGCTGAGTCTGCAGGCTAGCGGCACTGAAAATTCTCAGCGCGCCAATTGCTGGGCTGATTCTCTCCGCCTGCCGGGCCGGTATAGATTGCCTGCTTGGGGTAAGAGCACAGGGGCCGCTCATTGTCGAGCGCGCCGCGGCTTAGGTGCTGAGCAGGCGTTGCCTCGGGGGCAACGCCATTTTCAACCCAGTCTACTAGGGGGGTAAGTTTGTCCCAGGTGTCGGGGCCGGCACCCCCACTGCAGTGGCCCATGCCTGGGGCAAGAAACAATCTTGAAGACTCGCTCGCTGCCGCAATACTGCCGGCGAAGGTGGTATTTACCATGTCATTGAAATAGTCGATGGTGTCCTCGGCGATAATCAGCGTATCGGCCAAGCCGTGGTAGATAATCAGCTTGCCGCCACGGTCTTTCAGAAACCGGTTTAAATCGGGATCTGTGGCATCTGTGATCGACATCATTAGGTCGCCTTTGCCTGAGTTGAAATCGTCTATATTCCAATCGATCCAGTGAAACTCAGGCATCGCGCCGGTGGTGCGTGCTTTGTAGTCAATGTCTCTAACATCGGCGATGGCAACCCCTGGGTCTTGCTCATAGAACAGATAGTTCATGTGATCGCCAGCGACCCCGGTTAATTTGCCGGGGCCGTTGTTGTTGCCAGCATGGGGGATATACAAATTAACCCAGCGCGGCTCAGAGCCGAACATTTTACCGGGATAGATTTGCGCGCCGCTTGAATCGACTGGGCCATCATACAAATCATTGATAGTTTGCAGCTGAGCCGAGGTGAAGCATTGGTCACTGCTGCTGCCGGCCGGGCACATTAAATCGGCAAGGTCCGTGTTTGGGTTGAAATTACAGCTGAGTGGGTCATTGATCACATTGTCCAAAACGCCGTCATTGGCATCGCATTTTTCCAACACTTTGCTGTGCAAAACATTGATCAAATTCAAACTATCGAAGCTGCCATCGCCAGTGGTATCTACGGCAAGGTTGCCCGCCAAATTATCTCTAAAGATTCGCTGCAGATTCCAAGTGCCCGCTGCGTTTAAGGCTTGATAGGCAAAGGCCGGCGCGCCAGCAACGATGCCATCGAAGTCATTTGGGTAACGCTGGGCTTCCATCAGGCCTTGGCGGCCACCTTGTGAGCAGCCTTCAAAATAGGAATAATCGGGAGCTTTACCGTAGTAAGCATCCACTATGGTCTTGCCGGCCATCACGGTAAGATGCACCGCTCGGTAGCCAAAATCGATCTCCGCTTGGCGATTGTTAAAGCCAAACGAAGCTCCCGGCTCAACGCCGCTGTCATGGCCGGTATTGCTATTGGTTACTGCATAGCCTTCGGCAACTCGGTGGTCGGCAAAATCGAGATCACCGTCTTTGCCACCATCGCCCCACTGCAAGAAGCGCCCGTTCCAATTGGTTGGTAAAGGCAGTTGGGCATGAAAATGAATTGCCGGGGCGATAATGCCGCGGACGTAGCAATAGGCTTCAGTAGACTGATCGTTCTGGCGGATTGCCGCAGCGGTAATGGTTAAATTGCGAATATCGCCTAAGCGCTCGCAGGCGGCTTGGTCGGCAGCATTTGCAGTTTGGGCCTGGGCAGACAAAGCGCTAAGGCAGCTAAAGGCGGCGGCAGCGGCTAAGACAAATCGGGTTGAAGTTTGACGGTAGATTCTCATGCTAAATTCCGGTTATTGTTGTATTGGTAATTCACACGGTGGGGTTGTCTTGGACTTTACCACTAAAGGACGCAAAATCAATGTGCGGCAGATTTAACCTGATCGACAGCCCTCAGATACAGTGGCTGTGCCAAGCCTTGGGCATTAGCCTGTTCGCCCACCAACAGCAAGCAGATATCGCGCCGGGGGCCCAAATTGCGATCGTGCATACGCTTGCGGGCGAGAGAAAAGTTTCTAACGCAACCTGGTGGCTGTTCCTAGACCCGCAAACTCTCAAGCCCAACTACCAATATGCCAGTTTTAATTCCCGTTCAGACAAGCTAGATGTGAAGCGCTCGCTGGCGTACAAACCTTTCCGAGAATCCAGGTGCTTAATTCCTGCTAGTGCGTTTGTTGAGGGCTTGGGCGACAAAAAAACCTATCATAAGATTGAGCTGGAAAACTCTGCAATCGCCTTTGGTGGAATTTACAAAGAATACTTTAATAAAGAAACCGGTGAAGTAGCCTATGGCGCGTCTATTATTACTCTGCCACCGTTAACTCCTCAGTGGGATTCTATCCACCCAAAGTCAATGCCGCTGCTGATTGATTTTGAGAATGCAGCGTTGGTGAGCCAGTGGTTAGATCCTGCTAACCAAGAGGTAGAACTGTTCGCCGACTTACTGCAGCCGAAAGTTCTAAAGCCTATGGTGATTACAAAAATCGACAAGCCGAGCAAGTGGAACCCTATTGCCGATAGTTTTCTCATCGTTGCCTAGACTACTTGCAAAGAAAAAATCGATCAACGGTTAACCTAGGGTTAAGCCTTTCAGCTTTAGTATTTAGCTAGCTTCACAGGGAATGTCGTTACCAATCGACGGCTCTGTGTCAGGCATAAATACGGTGGGAGGATAGCTCTATGAAAAAGTTCATTACCACAGCGATCACAATGTCGTTTTTTCTTGCTCTAGGGGCAAGCACCTTAGCTGGGACAACAGCGCATGCCGGTGACGACAGCTTTGGCTATCGCGCTGGCAGCGATGGGGTCAGTGGCTGGCAGCTGGGTCCCCAGCGCGGCCGCGACGGATTCATAATTTACCGGCAGACTCGCCGTGGCTGGCAGCAAGTTCCTGGCAGTGCTGTGCTCATTGGCGGGTCTTCGGAAAACCCTTGGGTGATAAACAGCCACAATCGTATTTTTCATTGGAATGGCAGAGATTGGGATCGGTTGCCCGGTTCAGCTACTGCCGTGGCTGATGGCTGGGTCATAGGCACCAATCGCGAACCTGGCGGCTACGGCATCTTCCGCTGGAATGGTCGGCGCTGGGAGCAGGCGCCGGGCGGAGCGGTTGCCATCGGTGGCAGTTACCGGCGACCATGGGTGATTAATGATAGAAACCAGCGTTTCGTGTGGAATGGCTATGATTGGGATAGCGCTGGCAGAAGCGGCTATAGGCAACCGGCCTATAGTAATAGCTTTCGCAGCGACAGCGATCCTCGCCGCTTTGCCACTGGTCAGGGTATTGGTGCTTATTTGGCTTCACGTTGAGGGCCAATCAGTCGAAAAAATTTTGGAACATGCCTGATATACGTTCTGGTATGTGGTACCAACATTGCCTATGTTTCTTTTACTGCCATCCCTACTAAGCCGGTTGAATTTTTGGCCGGCTCTTGGCGTAGCAGCGGCAGTTACCGTAGTCTGTTTTGGACTATTTGCATTTCTGGTGCGAGAAATCGGGATCAATCTATTGTAGTTGTAAAGACATTCATTGATTCACTTCGAATATTTTTCGTAGTACGTACTTCATTCGCATTTTTTTCCAAAAGTAGTAACGGAATAAATAGTCTAGCGATTTGCTCGACCGGATGTGTGCGTATGAACTATCCGCCATTGCGCGCCGATCTTTTCAAGTACAAAAGTTCCACGACACTCTAGCTCGATATGACCGTTTTCCAAATCAGCACTCAGTTCATAGCGCAAAGCCGTGTAAGCTAAGTTCCCACGAACCTGAGGCTCGATGGCAAAAAAAAACCGGTACTGGACGTCCTTAAATGTTTCTAACTCTGGCACAAGATGATGATCCCGATAGTCAGCCCAATCGTGGTTCACGCCTGCACCCTCAATGATATGGACTCCTGGGCCATCGGAGTAGATCGCGTCTAGCGGTTCTAAGTTTCCTTCCTGCATCAAAGTCGCAACTCTTTCCAACAACGCTATAATATTTTCGGCCTCGTTGGATTGTGCTGCAACTGCTCAGCTCAACAGCGCCATTATTAGTGTAACTTGACTAGTGTAACTTGCTAAAGGAGTAGCGTTCTATTCATTGGTATTAACCTCAGTCATTATGAGGGTATCTCTAAAACAAATTGGGTTAGCCCTTCACTAGAACTAACATAGATTTTCCAGCCATGTATATCGACAATGGATTTTACAATGGCGAGCCCGAGACCTGCGCCGTCGCCGCGCCTCTGTCTGGAAGGATCGCCGCGATAGAAGCGGTCAAATATCATCAAGACCTGTTCTGGGAGAATGGTCGCGCCGGAGTTTTCGACAATTATCTGAGAAATTCCCGCTCCACTTTCTAGTAACACTCTAACGGCGCTCTCTTTAGTGGCGTGTCGAATTGCATTAGATAGTAAATTACTAAGTACTCGACGCATTAAAGCGTGGTCACAATGTACTGGCGCGCACTCTCCAACTAGTTCGAGTCGTACGCAGTTCTCCTCTGACCAAGCCTCGAAGAATTCAAACAGTTCTTCGACTTCAGCAGCAACATCTAACTCAGAAAATTCAGGTTCTAATAGCCCACTCTCAGTCTTTGCGAGCATCAGCATGTCGTTAATCAGTACCGCCATGCGTTCATACTCTTCTAAGTTCGAATAGAGAATTTCCTGATATTCACCGCTGCTACGCACTTGTCCTAGCGAAACTTGAGTCTGTGTCATAATGTTGGTGATAGGAGTTCGTAGCTCGTGAGCAATATCAGCGGAGAAGTGGGAGAGCTTTTTGAACGCATCTTCAATGCGTCGCAACGTTTCATTGAATGCGGTTACCAGATCCACTAGCTCGATAGGCACCTGGTTTGTGTCAACCCGCAAATGTAACTTGTCAGAACCTATGTCACGAATCTGGCTGCTGACCTGGCGAAGCGGAGCATGGCCCTGATGAACAGACATCCACGCAGCAAGAATCGAGAATAGGCAGATGCCGATAACAATGCCCCAGAGATTACGGTAAAAGCTAGTCATGAACTCGAGATGAAAGTCCATAGAGATAGCAACGACCAATGTATTTATCTGCGGGAGATTCGAACTAAAGGCATAAGACTCTGGGGTCAATGTAATTGCAGCTCCGCGGTATGTAACCCCTTCATTAGTCCAGCTAGTTATATTCCGAGTTTCGATTCGCTCGACTCGAATTTGAGATTTGGCTATTTCACTGAGATCAGGCCCCGGCGTAGCGTATATAACATTACCATTCTGATCAGCAACTAAAAAAAACACTGCGTGATGTCCTGAAATAGCGCCACTCAATTTAGTTTGAAGTTCAGTAGTGCTAGTGTCGTCGTTACTGTTGTCCAATATGGCGCGGACTGCCTCCGCTACCACCTGAAGCTCACTAGCATCCTGCTGGAGAAAGTGCGCCTCGATTGAACGCTGTACGATGAACCCTAGAACTATAAGACACAGTGTCGTGGTAATACCGACAAATACAGTGACCCGTGTTGTTAGAGAAGCAGGTCGCGAGCTAGAGTTCAGTCGATACATCATCCTGATCTTCCAATTTGTATCCCATGCCACGCACTGTGTGAATAAGTTTAATCTCGAAAGGGTCATCTATTTTCGACCGTAAGCGCCTAATTGCCACGTCTATCACATTGCTGTCACTGTCAAAGTTCATGTCCCACACTTGGGAGGCAATTAACGATCGCGGTAGCACCTCGCCTTTTTTCCTAAGCAGTAGTTCTAATAACGAAAACTCTTTATTTGTAAGAGCAATGCGCTGTCCTGATCTTACTGCCTGACGCGCTGGTAGGTTTAAAACCAAGTCCGCAATTTCTAAAGTAGTGCTAGCGGATACTGTTGTACCTCGTCGTAGAATCGTGCGAACACGAGCCAACAATTCGGTGAAAGCAAAGGGTTTGATCAGATAGTCATCTGCACCTTCCTCTAGGCCTTTGACCCGGTCTTCGATGCTATCCTTTGCGGTAAGAAAAAGAACTGGTGTGTCAATGCTAGCATCCCGCAATGACTTAATGATTAATAGCCCGTTGATATCAGGCAACATCACATCAAGAATAATCAAATCGTATTCCTCAGTTTTGGCCATATGTTGTCCGTCGAGACCGTTCTGGGCCCATGCGACAACAAAACCCGACTCGGTAAGCCCGCGCCTTAGATATTCGCCGGTTTTTTCCTCATCTTCGACAATTAGTATCTTCATAAGACGTTTCTAACCACGTGTCCGCAATCAAGTTCGGATTTTTACTCAATCTTTAGTGTATCGTGCGGCACCTAGCCCCAAGGTTACAAGAGGATTACAAAAATGTAATGAAGGCGTCACTTTGGAGTCAGACCACAGTGTGTAAACTCCACCCTTACGCTGTAGTCGCGCGCCTCAAGACTAATTTGTTCGATTATTCATAAGCGCGAGCCTAAGCCACTTTAAAAGAACCCGATTGAGGAGAATGGTCACATTTTGAAAGGATTCATTTCAGATAGCAAACATATCGCTGGCAATAGCCGGCGGCGATTCGTTAAAGGTCTAGCTGCGGGAGGTGCATTGTTCGCTCTAGCGCCTGTCGCGCGTTCAGTTTTGGCAGCAACAACCAGTTCGGTCCCAACCGCGAGCCTGACCGGAACAGTGTTTGACCTGGAGATCGCAGAAACGCCGGTTAATTTTACCGGCACACCCCGGATGGGGACTAGCATCAACGGCTCTATTCCCGGCCCGACTCTTTATTGGCGTGAGGGAGACACTGTGACGATTCGCGTCCGCAATCGGCTGCGTGAATACACCTCCATTCATTGGCACGGCATGATATTACCGTATCAGATGGATGGCGTGCCGGGCATTAGTTTCAAGGGCATTCCTCCCGGAGAAACCTTTACTTACAAATTTAAAGTTCAGCAAAACGGAACGTATTGGTATCACTCACATTCTGGGTTTCAAGAAATGACCGGAATCTACGGGGCTATTGTGATAGTGCCTAGAGAACAGGAAATCCACCAAGTCGACAGAGACTACGCCATCCAGCTGTCCGATTGGACAGACGAAGCCCCAATGGAGGTCTTCAAGAAACTGAAAGCTATGGGAGATTACTACAATTTGAATCGTCCCACGGTCGGTGACTTTCGCAGGGATGTTGGCAATCTCGGACTCGAAGCAGCTGTAGCCAAACGAGAGATGTGGAACCAAATGCGAATGAACCCAACCGATTTGGGAGACCTCTCTTCAAGTACGCTGACTTATTTAATGAATGGCGTGACACCAAATGGAAACTGGGAAGGCGCGTTTGCGCCGGGTGAGCGAATACGCCTGCGATTCATAAACGGCACTGGCAACACCTTCTACGATGTGAGAATTCCCGGCTTAAAACTTCAGGTCATCCAGACAGATGGTGTCAACATTCACCCAATAAGCGTGGATGAATTCCGATTCGGCCCCGGCGAGACTTACGACGTCATTGTTAAGCCTACAGATGATGCCCACACTATATTTGCCCAGTCTATGGAGCGCACAGGCTTTGCCTGTGGGACCTTGAGCACAAGGCCTGGGCTCACCGCGCCGGTGCCTCAGATAGATGCTCCCGAGTGGCTCGACATGAAAGACATGATGGGTGACATGAGCAACATGGCCAGTGGAGCGCACAATATGGCCATGGATCACAGCCAACACGGCGGCTCGGCCGGAAACAATAATCCAGTGGTGAGCCATGCGACCAGCGAGTTCGGCGCGAGTACGGATATGCTAGTCGATACACCGCGGACAAACCTCGACGACCCGGGTATTGGCCTGAGAAACAATGGACGCAGAGTGCTAACGCTTGCCGATCTTCATGGGCTTGACGCATTTAAGGATCAGCGCGAACCCGCTCGAGACATAGAGCTACATCTGACCGGCAATATGGAGCGCTATACTTGGTCATTTGATGGACTGGAATTCGGAAAGTCTACTCCCATTCATTTTAGTCACAACGAACGTGTACGCATTATTCTGCACAACGACACTATGATGACCCACCCAATGCATCTTCATGGTATGTGGAGCGAACTCGAAAGCCCTGCAGGTGAATTGCTAACTAGAAAACACACCATAGCGGTGCAGCCAGCACAGCGAATTAGTTTTCAATTGACCGCCGATGCGTTAGGCCGATGGGCCTGGCACTGTCATCTATTATTTCATATGGATGCCGGCATGTTTCGCGAAGTGGTGGTTACATGAGGACTATTCCAGAATTGTTTCCTCTATACAGAGTGTCCAATAGCAGGCACATCACAGTGATTCAAAAATATTTTGCAGTGTTGAGCTTGGTCGTAGGGTCGAACCTGTTTGCCTCGTTCGCTATCGCGCAGGCTCACGATCATGGGGCAATGCCAGCAACGGCCCCAGTAGCTGCCGAAGATCATTCACAGCACGCTGCCACGGCTGATTCCCATGCCGGCCATGTTATGGAAACGAACGCCCCTGCATACGATCCCCATGCAGGTCACGTGATGGAAACGGCTGATAACGCGGCCAACGAAGATCATTCACAACATACTCCGACACCTGATCCGCATGCAGGTCACGTGATGGAAACGACTGATAACGCTGGCAGCGCAGATCATTCACAACATACTCCGACACTTGATCCACATGCGGGTCACGTGATGGATACCAGTGCCCAGGCAGCGAAAGCTGGCGATGTAGCAGCCGAAGCTCATAATCATGGCGAAATGGCAATGGACATGAGTTCGAGTGAATCGTCTCAATCCAGGCGAAGAGACCCACATGCCTATTCGGATGGGCTAAAAGTCGGCGAAGGTCCCTATGCACTCGACAACTACCGTCTTCACCTCATGGATGAAATGAACTTTAGTGCGTTCAGAATGAACCGAATGGAACAGCTATTCATCGATGGAGTCGACGCAACTGCGTATGACGCCCAGGCTTGGTATGGGACTGGCTACAACCGCCTAGTGATGAAAGCTGAGGGGGAGGTACAGGACGGTTCGCTAGAGGAAAGCAATACTGAACTGCTTTGGACTCATGGTATAAGCAGTTTCTGGAACACCCAGATCGGCATGTTGCATCAGACCGGCGTCGGACCAGATAGGAATTGGCTGGCCCTTGGAATACAGGGACTAGCGCCCTACTGGTTTGAAGTAGATGCGACTTTTTATGTGGGCGAGGGTGGGAGATCGGCATTCAATATGGAGGCAGAATACGATTTGCTTCTCACTCAGCGTGCAATAATTCAGCCGCGAATAGAAATGAACTTATATGGCCAAAATGATCAGGCAGCTGCAATAGGTAGCGGTCTGTCGGATTTTTCCGCTGGGATCCGGCTGCAATATCAAATTAATAGGCAGCTCGTACCCTATGCGGGTGTGGAGCAAGTTCGACTTTACGGTCAGACAGCTCAGTTTTCAGGCGTTTCCAGCGGTGATTCCGAAACGCGTTGGCTTGTAGGCCTGCGCTTCTGGTTCTAGACAACTGTTTTAAAGCGGAGAAATTAAACAATAGTTGGCTTTCTCCATGTACTTACAGCACGTTTTATATTTTAGCGTGATTGTTACGAATAGAATAAAACTAATTTTAATCCTTGGTGTATTTGGAATAGTAACGCTGAATCCAGTCATCAATAAGCTCGAAACTCTGTTATTTG
>JBLGBD010000070.1:0-15349 GCA_047617585.1 Pseudohongiellaceae bacterium
CCGGCTCCGGCGTCGACAGACTGCGTTTCATTGTCTTCATCGACCGCACCCAGAACATTGGCTTCTTTGACGGCTATTTTTTGGGTGACTAATTTTGCCTCTGCATCGCTCTCTATTTCGAATAGCTCAGTGAATTCTGCTTCGTCAGCGTTTAACAGGGCTTCTTCGAGCTCTGTTATTTCATCTTCAAAATAAAGACCATTATCTGCTTGATCGACAAAACCAGCTTTGCTTTTCTTCTGAATTATCAGATCTGCTGATGAGGCATCAGCCCCATTGAGTTCTGTATTTTCCTCAAATTCAGATTCAGATTCAGATTCAGAGACAGTTGGCAGGTTAGCAGCGGATAAGAGCTCGGGTGGCATCAAGTGTTGATCATCGAGTGTCGGTTTTTCTATATCAGATGCGTCGAGGGCAGTGCTCTTGCCTGGTAAAGGCGGTGCAGGGTGCTGAGTCGGCGTTTGCTTTGGCTCGCGGGTTTTCTCTAGCTCAGAGTGGTCTTGCGAGGGAGACGATTCATGCTCTGGGGCTATTGCCCTTGCAGGAAGATGCATTAAAGAAAATGACGCGGATAGCCGCACATCCTCGGGGCGAATCGATAACACCTTTTGCGTTAAATGCTCAGCTTCAGCGCTTCCCGTTGGGTCTTGGTTCGGCCCAAGCTGCTCAACCTCAACCTCAACCTCAACCTCAACATCCACGTGAATATCGGTATCAGCTGCTGGAAACAAGGGTGGCTCGGCGCTTAACTCTTCGCTGATTTGAGACTCTGACTCGAATTGCGGTGGCTCAAGTCTGGGGTCGTCGGATTCAGTGGATTCTTGGTCTGGCAAAGCTTCAGAGGGAAAGCTGTCAGCTTCGAGTTTTTTCTCGCTACGAATGAATTTGCTGAACAACGCTGCTCGGCTAGCAAAGCTGGGTTTAACTACAGCAATAGCTGCCTCGACAGGCTGAGTGAGGCTGCCGCGGGACAGAAAGCTTTGCGGGTTGAAGTAATCTGCTGGGTAGTTGCCGATGAAGACCGATTCTTGCAAGTCATCTTGGTGGGGTTCTTCGCCGGCTAGAATGTGTTGGATGCCATCGAACACCTGCAAACAGAAACCGCATCTGACTCGGCCTGAAGCAGCGCCTAAGATGTTTGCATTGGTATTGAATGTGGATTCACAGTGCGGGCACTGAGTGACATGAAAAGCCATAGCGCGGTTGCTTATCCAGCTGACAAAGTAAGGGGTGATACCACCGTCTAGATTGAGATTTTAGGGGAATGCGGCGCGGATAGCGAACCTCTATTTTTTAGTGCCGGACAATCTTACCCAGCCGTCTTTGATCTGGGGTGGCTGCATATCAAATAGCGGCTCATACACCTTGAGTATCATCGAGATCTGTTCTTCTAAAATACCGCTAAGAACGATGCTGCCCGAGGGTTTCAGTAAGCCTAAAAATGTCGGTGCCAGTGTCAGTAATGGCCCTGCTAGTATATTCGCGATCAAAACGTCAGCCCGGATTTGGGGTGTGTCTTGGGGCAGGTGCGCCGTCAAGGTTGCGCAGTCGATGTGGTTGCGCTGACTATTATCAAGGGTCGCGGTAATCGCTTGGGGATCGTTGTCCACGGCAATAACCCGATCTGCGCCGAGTAATGCGGCACCAATGGCCAACACCCCCGAACCGGAGCCGTAATCCACGACCGTTTTATTGTTAATATCTAAAGCACTTAGCCACTCAAGGCAAAGCGCAGTTGTGGCGTGAGTGCCGCTGCCAAATGCAAGCCCGGGATCAAGCATGATGTTGATGGCTTGAGGGTCGGGTGGCGTTTGCCAGCTAGGGCAAATCCAAAGGGCGGGGCCGTATTGCATGGCATGAAACTCATCCATCCATGCCCGTTCCCAGTCTTGGTCTTGGAGTATTTCAATCTTCAGGTCTGCCGCATTGTCGATAGCAGGGTGAAGGGAAAGAATAGCTAAGCACTGGCTGAGGTCGTGATCCAACTCGAACAACGCTACGAGGATGGTAGCGTCCCATATTACGGTGCTGCCCGGTTCAATCTGAAACAGTGGCTGATCTTCGGCATCGACAAAGGAAATAGCAACAGCGCCAAACTCTAGCAATAGTTGCTCAAGCGACTCGCTATGAGCCGCCGAGGTTCTAAGTTGAAGCTGTTGCCAAGCCATAGGATGCCCAAATCAAATTAACTGCCTAGGCACACTGACGTGTTTAAGCAACGCCACCTAAGAAGGTGGAAATTAAAGCTTTAGCTTCTGTTCCAAATAGTGAATATTCACTCCGCCTTTTTGGAACTCTGCATCTCTAACTAGATCTCGGTGCAGCGCGGTGTTGCTCTTTATGCCATCGATAAGCAGTTCATCTAGCGCAATCTGCATGCGCATAAGTGCCTGCTGGCGATTTGCGCCATAGGTGATGAGTTTTGCGATTAGCGAATCGTAATAAGGCGGCACTGTGTAGCCACTGTAGAGGTGGGAGTCAACTCGCACCCCAGGCCCGCCAGGTGCATGAAACATAGTGATTTTGCCAGGGCTGGGTAAAAAGTTCACTGGGTCTTCAGCGTTTATACGACACTCAAACGCATGGCCCGAAATCTTAATATCATCTTGCGAAACCGACAGGGGCAGGCCGCTGGCTATGCGCAGCTGTTCTTGGACAATATCTATCCCGGTGACCAGCTCAGTGACGGGGTGCTCTACCTGCACTCGTGTGTTCATTTCAATGAAATAGTAGCTCTCATTTTGGTATAAAAATTCGAGCGTACCGGCACCGCGATACTTCATTTTTTGACAGGCTTTGATGCAGGTATCAAATACACCCTGTCGTATATGTTCTGGGATGCCTGGCGCCGGCGCCTCTTCAATGACTTTTTGATGTCTGCGTTGTAGTGAGCAATCTCGATCGCCAAGATGCACAGCGCCGCCTAGGCCATCGCCAATCACCTGAATTTCAACGTGACGCGGATCTTCTAAAAACTTTTCAAGATAAACAACGCCGCTGCCAAAAAAAGATTTGGCTTCAGTTTGGGTGACATAAACTGCTTTGAGAAGAGAGGCTTCGTTATGCACAACTCGCATACCACGACCGCCGCCGCCAGCTGCTGCCTTGATGATAACGGGGTAGCCAATTTCTTTTGCCAGGCTCAGGGTGCGTTCTTTGTTTTCATCAAGCGGGCCATTAGAGCCCGGGACAGTAGGCACCCCGGCGCTACGCATTACTTCGATCGCGCTCACTTTGTCGCCCATCAAGCGAATGGTTTCAGCGCTGGGTCCAATAAATACAAAACCGCTATTCTCTACTTGCTCGGCAAAATCTGCATTCTCTGATAAAAAACCATACCCTGGATGCACAGCGGTAGCGTCAGTGACCTCCATGGCAGAGATTATTCTAGGGATGTTGAGATAGCTTTCAGCCGGACTTGGAGGGCCTATACAAACAGATTCATCAGCCAAGCGGACATGCATTAGTTCGCGATCGGCGGTTGAGTGTACGGCCACAGTTTTAATGCCAAGCTCTTTGCAGGCTCTAAGCACTCGCAGCGCTATTTCGCCACGATTTGCGATTAATACTTTTTCTAACATGGAGTCAATTCCCGTGGATGTCTAACCTATTCGGATAAGGGGCTGATCATATTCAACCGGCTCGCCATCAGTCACGAGAATGGCTTCGACAACACCGGCATGATCTGCTTCTATTTGATTCATCATCTTCATAGCTTCAACGATACAAACCACATCGCCAACTTGGACGTGAGTTCCGATTTCGACAAACGGAGGGGTCGAGGGAGATGGTGAGCGATAGAAGGTGCCTACCATTGGGGACTGGACATTGTTGCCAGTTACAACCGGCGCAGCAACAGCTTCTCTTGCCGGCGCTGGCGCAGCTGCTAGCGGTGCTGGTGCGACAGGTGCTGGCTGATAAGCCATCTGCGCTGGCGCGGCAGAAGAAAGCCGACTGATTCTTACAGCTTCTTCGCCTTCTTTAATTTCTATTTCGGCGATGTCCGACTCTTCAAGCAGTTCGATGAGTTTTTTGACTTTTCTGATATCCATAATTCACCCTTTCGCTATTGGTTAGCTTGCTAATTTTTTTGCTGCTGCCTGTAAGGCCAATTCGTAACCCTGTGCCCCTAAGCCGAACACGCAGCCATCTGCAATGTCCGAGAAATAGGAATGATGGCGAAATTCTTCGCGCTTGAATAAATTTGATAAATGCACTTCGATAAACGGAATTTCAGTGGCCAAAATAGCATCGCGAAGGGCGATGCTGGTATGGGTGAATCCGCCGAAATTAACAATCAGGTAGGAAGTGCCATCGACTCTCGCCTGATGGAGACGATCGATAAGCTCGGCTTCAGAATTGCTCTGCATATGATCAAAGTCGAAGCCAAGAGATTCACAATGTGCGGCCAGCCTAGCGTTGATATCTGCCAAGGTGTCGGTGCCGTAGATATGGGGCTCTCGATGTCCTAATAAGTTTAGATTAGGGCCATTTATTGCGAGAATTGTTGCCATCTTCGCCTATCTTGCTAGTAAAATGAATTTTAAAAACTGCATTGCCGCTGCGGCTTTAGTTTTTTGTCTTTAAGCACTTTTGCCGCATTTTTACAGATATTTAACAGGATATCACTACTTTTAACAAAAATTTGTCGAAATTAGGCGGTTAGAAATTAAATTGGTCGCTTTGCGGAGGATAGCAAAAACCCCAATCGGCGCAGCCTTGGTACTCAATCACGATATACCCACCTTCGGTGGGTGTTTGAGGCAAATCTAAGGTGACGGCCACTGGGACATAATAGACTTCTACGGCGCCAAAAAACTCATCGTTTTTTGCCAGCCCTTGGGGTAGGGAAAAAGGAATTGTCAGCCCGGGCTCTGACTGAGAGGAATGGAAGGTAAACTTAAACCCCCGTTTGTACAGATAGTGCTCGGCAGCAGGCTGCCAAGAGACTTGCAGGCGTTGATTCCCAGCCTCACTCACAAAGTAGGGGAACGCTTGCTCTTGGCTTAGTGGTTTGAAGGCCGAGCGCTCTTGCGCTGAAAGAGCGCTGAAGCTGGTAATTTCTTGGGCACTAGTTGTGATCGCAGCTGATGCCGCGATCAAAACTAGAGCGCCAAAGATAGGTTTAACAATAAGTCGCCGCATGGTGATTAGACCGGGTTCAGCTAATAGTTATTCGCTAGTGCGAATAACGATCGAATACTAAGCACGCATTAGTCCCGCCAAAGCCGAAGCTATTGGACATAACTCGATTGAGAGTAATGTTGTCCTTGCGTTCTAGCGCGATAGGGAAGCCGGCCGCAGCCTCATCTAGGGTGTCAATATTGGCTGAGGCGGCGATGAAATTGTTCTCCATCATCAACAGGCTGTAGATCGCCTCGTGTGCTCCAGCGGCGCCCAAGGAGTGGCCGCTCAGGGATTTAGTAGAATTAATCACTGGTATGTTTTCGGCAAAAACTTGCTTGATAGCCCGCAGCTCCGACATGTCCCCGGCTGGGGTGCTAGTGCCGTGGGTATTGATATAATCGATAGAGCCTGAGAGGTCGGCTGTGGCTAACTGCATAGCCCGGGCACCGCCTTCGCCAGACGGAGACACCATATCATAACCATCAGAGGTGGCGGCATAGCCGGTTAATTCGGCATAAATTTTTGCGCCGCGGGCCAGGGCGTGGTCCAGCGCTTCTATCACTAATACTGCGCCGCCGCCGGCGATCACAAAGCCATCACGATTGGCATCGAATGCCCGCGAGGCTTTCTCAGGGGTGGCGTTGTATTTGCTGGATAAGGCGCCCATGGCATCAAACATATGAGACATAGTCCAATGTTCTGACTCGCCGCCACCGGCAAAGACTATGTCTTGTTTGCCGAGTTGGATTAGCTCGGCTGCATGGCCAATGCAGTGAGCGCTGGTGGCGCAGGCGGAGGAAATAGAATAGTTCACGCCTTTGATCTTAAATGGGGTTGCTAAACAGGCTGATACTGAACTGCTCATCGTGCGAGGAATATAGTAAGGGCCAACTCGACGAATACCTTTCTCGCGCAGAATGTCAGTGGATTCTAGCTGGTCTTCAGGAGACCCGCCCCCTGAGCCCACTACTAGACCAGTTCGCACATTAGATACTTCAGCATCTGTGAGGCCCGCATCGGCAACTGCTTGCAGCATAGAGATATAGCTGTAGGCAGAGGCGGCACCCATAAACCGCTTCAGCTTGCGGTCGATAAACTCATCCCAATCGATATTGATTGAGCCGCTGACTGTGCTGCGCATTCCTACTTCTTCATAAGAAGCATTATGGCGAATTCCACTCTGGCCTTTTTGCAAGGACTCTAAAACCGCTTGTTTGTCGTTGCCTAAGCACGACACGATTCCCATTCCAGTGACTACAACACGGCGCATATGAACCTCTACTATTAACGTATTTATTAAAACGAAGTTTCTGGTGTGAACAGGCCAACTTTTAATGCTTTTGTTGTGTAGATTACTTTGCCATCCACAGCCACAGTGCCATCAGCGATTCCAACAACAAGCTTTCTATCGATGACTCGGCTGATTGAAAGCTCATAGGTAACCAGCTTTGCAGTAGGCAGTATTTCACCGGTAAATTTTACTTCTCCCGCGCCTAAGGCTCGGCCTTTGCCTAAGTGACCGCACCAGCCAAGATAAAATCCAACTAATTGCCACAAGGCATCCAAGCCGAGGCAGCCAGGCATAACTGGGTCATCGGGAAAATGACAGTCAAAAAACCACAGGTCAGGCCGGATATCTAATTCAGCAATAACCTGCCCGCGACCATGCTCGCCACCTATGGTGTTGATATTGGTGATGCGATCCAGCATAAGCATATTGTTTATAGGGAGTTTGGCATTGCCTGGACCGAATAATCGACCATACCCACATTCGACTAAGCCTGCCATGTCGTATGAGCTTTGCGGTGTAAAGCTTTCGTTCTTCAATTTCATAGGGTTAGCTGCACTTTTCAGGCTTAGTTAGATACGGCTGCGAGTTTATCCTGCCAAGCACAAATAATCGATAGCAAATTGTCGAACCTGGCTATTGAAATGAACGCAATTGGGCTTGCGACTTACTAAAAATTGTTTACATTTGTTACACTTGCGTCTTTTATCGCGGTGTAGGCGAATGATGTTACCTGTAATTCTTGGCGGTGGAGTGGGGTCGCGACTTTGGCCGATTTCGCACGCTAGGTTGCCAAAACAATTTTCGCAATTGCCAGGTCTCGAGCGCAGTCTTTTTCAATCCACAGCAATTCGGTCAAATTGCCTGCCAAAGTGTTTAGATCCGGTGGTTGTGTGTAGTGCCCAGCATTTAGCAGTGGTAACCGAACAGCTGCAACAAATCCATCTCAGTGCTAGTAGCATACTCCTAGAGCCTTTTGGTAAAAATACCGCACCGGCGGCAGCGCTTTGCGCATTTTACGGGGTAGCGTTGCACGGCGATCCTATTATCTTGATCCTTCCCAGCGACCAGCTAATTGAAAATCAGCGCAATTTCAGTGCCGCTGTTGATAGCGCCGCTGAGTTCGCCGCAGCAGGCAGACTAGTTGCGTTTGGTGTTGTGCCAGATGTCCCAAATACCGATTTCGGCTATATCGAGTGTGGCGCTGCGTTGCCAGAGCGCATTGCCCGACAAGTGAAGAGCTTCGTAGAAAAGCCTAGTTTAGATGCGGCGAAAAATTATCTTGCCAGCGGTCGCTATCTTTTCAATAGCGGCATGTTCATGTTTCGAGCATCTGTATACCTTGAAGAGCTTAAGCAGCATGCGCCGAGTATTTATGCCGTGTGCGAGGCGGTCTTCGGCCAAATGAAAGTCGATGATGGTATCGTATCAATACCCCCGGCCGCGTTTGCCAATTGCCCCAGCAGATCTATTGATTATGCGGTGATGGAGAAGACTCAAAACTCTATTGTGGTGCCCTTGGACGCAGGCTGGTCTGATTTGGGCTCATTCAAAGCGCTGTGGGAAATTCAGTCTAAAGATAGGGATGGCAATGCCAGCGCTGGGGATGTCTTGCTGCGTGATGTAACTAATTCTTTTGTTCATAGCGAAACGCGGCGCGTGGTGGCTGTTGGCCTCAAAAACACGCTAGTGGTAGAGACCGCAGAGGGAGTGCTGGTGGCAGATGCCCAGTACCTCAATGAGGCTGCAGCGGTGATTCGGCAAATAGATGGGGGCGGAAAATTGAGTACTGCCGCGGACCCAGTTTTTACTGTGGTCGAAGCCGAAAGTGCTGGGCCAGTGAACAATAGGAGTTATCAAATTAAGCACCTGCAACTTGCACCTGAAACAATGTTGGCGCGGCACTTGCCTGTATTTACAGCTGGGCACTGCGTTGTTATTAAAGGCAGTGGCACTATCGGGCTCGGGCATAAAACAATCGCGGTAGCCCAGGGTGAATCTTTTTTTATTGAAGCTCAAACAGGCTATGGAATTTTTAACACTGGCAATGAGCTATTAGAATTGATAGAAATTCATACCAGTGATAACCCCGAAGCTAGCGGAACCATCGAGAAGCCGTGATCTTTCCGCCGAATTAATGTGACTTAAATAAGACCATGGAGAGTTCAACATGACCAAGATTAGAAAATGTCTGTTTCCTGCAGCAGGCTATGGCACGCGTTTCTTGCCCGCCACCAAAGCGATGCCGAAAGAAATGCTGCCCGTGGTTACTAAGCCCTTAATTCAATACGGTGTGGAAGAAGCCATGGAGGCGGGTATTACGGGTATGGCGATAGTGACTGGGCGGGGCAAGCGCGCAATTGAAGACCATTTTGATATTAGCTATGAATTGGAAAATGAAATATCCGGTTCTGACAAAGAAGCTCTGCTGAGTGAGACTCGCAAAATCATGGATCAATGTACTTTCTCCTATACCCGCCAGATTGAGATGAAGGGGTTAGGGCATGCGATAGCCGTTGGTGGCAATCTTATCGGCGACGAACCCTTTGCCGTCATTCTAGCCGATGACTACTGCGTGGCGGAGGGGGATTCGGTATTGACTCAGATGGTTAAGTTGTTTGAAAAATATCAATGCAGTATTGTCGCTATTGAAGAAGTACCCAAACAAGAGACGTTTCGTTATGGCGTGATTGACGGTGTTGAAGAAAGTGAAGGGATCTATAGAATTTCGAATATGGTAGAGAAACCTGCGCCAGAAGATGCGCCAAGCAATTTGGCTATTATCGGGCGCTATATTCTTACTCCAGATATATTTGAGATTATCAGCCAGACGCCACCGGGTAAAAATGGTGAGGTGCAAATTACTGATGCGCTGCTAACTCAAGCCAAGCAAGGGAAAGTAATAGGCTACAAGTTTAAGGGTAAACGCTTTGATTGCGGCAGTGTTGATGGCTATATACAAGCCACAAATTATACCTATGAAAAACTTAAAGCAAAGTAGGCAACTAGATAATGAAAAGCACGATAGATTGTTTTAAAGCATATGATATACGCGGGCGTATTCCGGATCAGCTCAATGAAGAGATCGCTTATCGAATTGGGTGTGCCTTTGTTGAATTCCTCAAACCTAAAAAAGTTGTCGTAGGCTTTGATATCCGTCTGACGAGTCAGTCGCTTTGCGACGCGCTCACGAAAGGTTTGACCGACTCCGGGGCAGACGTAATTAATATAGGGCAATGCGGCACCGAGGAAGTTTATTTTGCGACTTCTTATCTAGAGGCGGATGGTGGAATCGTAGTCACTGCTAGTCATAACCCGAAAGACTATAACGGCATGAAATTGGTTCGCGAGAATTCCAAGCCTATCAGTGGGGACACGGGCCTTAAACAGATTCAGGCTCTAGCTGAGGCAAATGAATTTGCGGCGGCCTCGCATCGGGGGGTTGTTACTTCACAAAGGATCAGCAAGGCCTATATTGATCACCTGCTCAGTTACGTAGATCTCACGGAGCTTAAGCCGATGAAGATCGTTTGTAATGCTGGCAATGGCGGGGCAGGGGCCACAGTTGATTTATTGGAGCAGCATCTGCCGGTTGAATTTATCAAGGTTCATCATAACCCGGATGGCACTTTTCCCAACGGTGTGCCCAATCCGCTGCTGGAAGAAAATCGGCAGCCAACCATTGATATGATTTTGTCAGAACAGGCGAATCTTGGCATAGCTTGGGATGGAGATTTCGATCGCTGTTTTTTCTTTGATGAAAATGGTCGGTTTATCGAAGGTTATTATATTGTAGGGCTGCTCGCGGAGGCTTTTCTTGAAAAGGAGCCCGGTGGAAAAATTATTCATGATCCGCGACTGACTTGGAACACTGAGCAGGTCGCCAAAGAGTTTTCCGGTACAGCCATTGTGTGCAAGACCGGTCATGCGTTTATTAAAGAGCGGATGCGTTTGGAAGATGCGATTTATGGCGGCGAAATGAGCGCCCATCATTACTTCCGTGATTTTTTCTACTGCGACAGCGGCATGATTCCATGGCTGCTGGTGATAGCCTTAATGTCACGTAAACAAAAAACCCTTGCAGAACTTGTTGATGCGCGAATGGAGGCGTTTCCCGCGAGTGGTGAGATCAATGTAACAATTGAGAATCCACCCCAAGTTATTGCGAAGATTGAAAAGGTCTATCAAGACTCCGCCGTGTCGATTGACCTCACTGATGGCCTGTCCATGAATTTTTCTGATTGGCGTTTCAATGTGCGTATGTCAAATACAGAGCCTGTAGTTCGCTTAAATGTGGAATCCCGTGCAGACAAGGATTTAATGCGGGCTAAAACGGCGGAGCTATTGAGGCTGTTAGATGCAAAGTAACTTGGTTATGATCAGGCTTTTACTAGACCGGTTTTGGACTGGCACTGAGACACCTTATGTTAGAAATTAGACCCAATTGTGAGCTTTGTGAAAAAGATCTTCCTGCAGATTCGCTGGAAGCCTGTATCTGCAGTTATGAGTGCACTTTTTGTACGATCTGTGTTGAAGATTCACTGTTCAATGTGTGCCCAAACTGTGGCGGGGGGTTTGAGTTCAGACCTGTGAGGCCAAAGACTGCCCATCGAGAAGGAACAAGTGCGGCTCATCAGAAGCCTTCTAACAAGTCAGTAGTGACTAAATTTAGTCGTGGCGAGATTGATGAATTCGCGCAAGCTCTGAAACAAGTTCCGCCGGAGGCAAGATAGTAGATTGTCGGATTAAGGAGTAGAAAATGGATGAGATCTCGTGGGCTGACTTTGAAAAAGTGGAGCTAAGAATAGGCACGGTTTTGGAGGTAGAAGAGTTTCCCCAGGCGCGCCGTCCGGCGTGGAAATTGACTATCGATTTCGGTGCAGAGATTGGGGTCAAACGCTCAAGTGCGCAGATAACTGTTCTGTATCAGCGCGAAGATTTAATCGGTAAGCAAGTTGTGGCTGTAGTCAATTTCCCCAAAAAGCAGATTGGGCCTTTTATGTCTGACTGTTTAGTGACTGGGTTTGCCAATGAGTCCGGCGCTATCGTATTGGTCTCGCCCGATTCGGCCGTGCCGAATGGGGCCAAGTTGCTCTAGATACTAATTGCTAGTGCTAGTAATCATGCCACTGCATCTTAACGCTATGGGAGTCGGTCTCGGTGGTTATGTAGCCACAGGCTTTGTGGAATGCAATGGCCGGATTGGTTTTCAATACACTAAGTTGAATGGGTTTTTTGCGGGCACGTGCCTCTTGCTGAATAGTTTCCATCATAAACAAGCCGTGGCCTTGGCGTTGCCGGCCAGGTTCTACTAAAATCATATCGAGCATGATGTGATCTGATTTTTCAGACAGATGATAGCCCCCTATTTTAGTGTCAAATTCCGTTAAAATTCTAAAATTCGCCGCTGACAGAGACGTGTTAAAGCTCTCTTTCTGAAATTGCTCGTCCCAACCCCAGGCACTAGCAATATACTGTTTCATGGTGCTACGAAAGAGGCCGTAGAGCCACTCCTGGTCGTCAGGCAAGCCTTTTATTAGTTGCAGTGCAGCATTCATTGTTAGCGTTTACAGCGGTTAGTTAGCAAGCGGTCGAGTCCAGTGCATGGCTTTTTCCAAGGCACTAATCATCGCGCCAGCTAAGTCTTTGCCGGTAGTTTCTTCGATGTCTTCTAGTCCCGGTGATGACTTAACTGACAACAGCAGTGGCCCTCGCTCGGAGCGGATGATATCGACTCCCGCCACTCTTAGCCCAAGGACCTTGCAGGCTTTAACTGCCAGCTGTCGCTCTGCGGTTGACACTTTGGTTATGCTAGTGGCGCTGCCTCTTTGGGTGTCGGTTTTACTGCTGGCACGAATTGCTTTGCGCTGCATCGCCGTAACCACTTTACCGTCAACCACAAACAACCGTAAGTCGGAGCCTTCGGCTTCCTTGATATATTCTTGAACTAGCAGATTTGAACCGATGGACTTGAATGCGCTAATGGCGCTTTCCGAGGCTTTACGAGTCTCTGCTAAAACCATGCCATGGCCTTGGGATCTGGTGACTGGCTTAATAACCATAGGCGCGCCATTTACCATCTCGATTAAGTCATCGGTATCTATATGTGAATTAGCGATGCCACTTACTGGAATGCTGAGTCCGTTTTGTAGAAGCAACTGCAGTGTGTAAAACTTATCTCTTGAGCCCGTTATGGCGGCTGAGGAGTTTAGCGAGAACGTGCCAATACTTTCGAAATGGCGAACCAGTGCGCAGCCATAAAAGGTTAAGCCGGGCTTTATTCGGGGAATAATAGCGTCCAGTTCATTGAGAATTTTAGCGCCACGGTAGTAGATGGCTGGGTTGTCGGCGTCTAGTTTCATAAAGCAATGATTAATGTCGAAAAAGCGAATGCGATGGCCTCGCTCTTCACCAGCTTCTATGATGCGCAGATTGCTAAACAGCTCAGGGTTCGAAGCCAATAAGCCTATATTTAGGCCATCGAACTTTGGTGGCGCATGGCCGTAAAGCTTGTTGACGACGTCTTTTGAATAGCTGCCGCAGAGAAAGCTCGCAGAAGGGTCTACCAAAATTCGGCCATTCATAGCCTCACGGCCAAATAGCATTCGGTAGCCCATGGAGTCTCGATTGGTGAGGGAAATTTCGATATCCCAAGTATGGCCTTTTAGAGTTACTGGAGTTCTAATGATGTAGCGTTTTTCAGCCAGGCCGCTTGAGCTTTTGACCACTCTCTTATCGACAACTTCACTTTCAAAGCGAACAATGACTCGCCGATTGTCTTGCAGAGGGTGAACCTCATAACTTACCCAAGCCACGCCATTGCGGGAAAAACCGCGAATATTAAACGCATGGAGGGCAGACGTTTTTGCCCCGGAATCAATCCGAGCCTTGACCAGCGGGAGGCCAATGGCTGGTAGTGTCAGCCACTCTTCACTGCCAACGATTATGCGATCTTTTTCTGTTGTCATAATGGGGTTTCTTTAACTCTTCTAATTTGTGCTATTAGGCCTTGGGTTGAACTATCAATAGGCTGAGCGCTTGCTGGTACGTCGATGGCGCTAGTCATTTTTTCTGAAAGCACTTTGCCAAGTTGGACGCCCCATTGGTCAAACGCATTTATTTGCCAGATCACGCTTTGTACAAATACTTTATGCTCATACAGGGCTATTAACGAGCCTAAGCTACTAGGGCTTAGTTGATCGATGAGAAGGGTGGTGCTGGGTTTGTTGCCTGCAATGTACTTATGAGGGTCATCAATGTCAGTGTCCCCATCCATCAGCGCTTTGCTTTGGCTTAAAAAGTTGGCCAGCAAATGTTGATGCTGGTTTGACTCGCGGGTGTAATGAGGGGTGCAAAAACCGATTAACTCCACAGGCACAAACTCGGTGCCTTGATGGAGCAACTGAAAATAGGAATGCTGAGAGTTAGTGCCGGCGCTTCCCCAAATAATTTCACCGGTTCGGTAGTCTACTGCCTCGCCGTGTAGGTTGACTCGCTTACCGAGGCTTTCCATTGTGAGCTGCTGCAAAAACGCTGGAAACTGATTCAACCTTTGGCTATAAGGCACTACGGCCGTGCTATGAGCGCCTAGAAAGTTAACGTTCCAAATTCCTATCAACCCCAGCATAACCGGTAGATTGCTAGTCAATGGTGTGTGCTGAAAATGCTCGTCCATGGTATGCGCGCCGGCTAGCATCTGTTTGAAATTCTCCATGCCTACTGCCAACGCTATGGGTAGTCCGATGGCGGACCAAAGGGAGTAGCGACCGCCTACCCAATCCCACATAGGAAATACATTGCTGGTTTCAATGCCGAAGGCTTCTGCGGCTGCCAAGTTGCTGGTTACTGCCACAAAGTGTTTGGCGATGTCCTTCTCGGAAAACCCGCAGTCAAGAAACCAGCGCCTGGCGGCATTGGCGTTTTGATGGGTTTCCAGTGTGGTGAATGATTTAGAGGCGATAGTAAACAGCGTTTGACCAGCAGAGCATTGCTGCAACACCGATCGAATGTGGCTAGGGTCCACGTTGCTTACAAAATGCACCGTGAGGCCGTCTTGGGCAAAATCCGCCAACGCATCAACCACCATTGCCGGACCTAGGTCTGAACCGCCAATGCCAATATTGACGATGGTGGTAATTGCTTGTTTGTCCGCCCCTAGCCATCGCAGATCTTGGATATCACCTACGAACTGCTCCATCTGCTGTAGCGCATGAGCTACTTCAGCGGGCTGATTTTCAGATGGCGGACGTCGTAGGGCGGTATGCAATACGGCGCGATTCTCCGTGAGGTTAATGTTCTTGCCGCTGAACATTTGGTCGATGGCCTCGGTGAGATTGCTCTCATGGGCCAAGTCGAGAAGAGACTGCAAGGCATCGTCGGTAACCAGCTGTTTGGAATAGTCGAGCAGAAGTTGGTCGTGCAGCAGGCTGTATTTGTTGAATCTATTGGCGTCTTTGGCAAACAAAGAGTCGATTCTGAGATTCTCTGCCTTAATTTGATCGGCGATTTTAAGAAGAGCGCGCCAAGCGTGTGAGTCTGTTAATTTACCCATTATCCGTCATTCAATTAGACATTCAAATACACTGCCCCTGAGAACAGGGGTGTAACTCTATCAAAGTTGTCTCAAACTTAGTACGCTTCTTTTCGCTTGAAGGCCCTTGCAGGCAGCGCAAGCTCTGGGCTTGCCAAGGCGTATAGTCACGAATAGCCAGCACTTGGAGGAATGAAGCGGTCGGCCAACAGCCATTTCTGGCGCTTGGGAGCAGAGTGTAGGGCACGTAATTGCAGCATCATTTGAGGGTAAAAAAGCCATCAAATCTTTTCTCGGGGTATTGAACCTGCCCCAGAATTTATGTAGTATGCGCGACCTGATCGAGCAGATGGTGTTACTTTGGTCGGGCAGCGGGAACGAAGGCGTTGAGACTGCCTACATAT
>JBLGBD010000071.1:0-15264 GCA_047617585.1 Pseudohongiellaceae bacterium
ATGTGGATTTGACCGAAGTGATGATCCAAATGCAAAAGTCTTCAGTGACATTTGAGGCGATGACTCAGGTTCGTAACCGATTGGTTACTGCGTATCAAGACATTATGAATATGCCTATTTAACGCTTTTTTTCCAAGAAATTAAGAACGGCCTTTGGCCGTTTTACTTCGGTAATATTTTTAAAAGGATTTAAAAATGGCAGGTGTACCAGCGACAACGGCAGATGGCTTGCAGGATGTGATTTCAGATAAACGGCGTGCCGACCCCAGTGGTAAAGGTGGGACTGACCTGCTGGCCGGTTTTGGTAATCTTGATATATTACGACAACTAGGCTTGATGGTTGGTTTGATGGCAAGCGTTGCGATCGGTTTTGCCGTGGTGCTGTGGTCACAAGGCGACGACTACCAACCAATCTACGGCAATATGCAAGGCTACGATGCCTCAATAATAATGGAAGCGCTTGATACCAGCGGCACGGATTATCGAGTAGAGCCCAGCTCTGGCGTGATTTTGGTGAAAGCCAGTGAGCTGTCAACAATTAAGCTGCGTTTGGCCTCGGCCGGGGTAGCTCGCTATGATGGCACTGGCTACGAGTTGTTGGATGAAGATCAAGCCTTAGGCACTAGTCAGTATATGGAGGCCAACAGGATTAAGCGCAGTCAAGAAGGTGAATTGCAGCGCACGATTACCAGCTTCAGAAATATTCAGTCTACGAGGGTTCATATTGCAATTCCGCAGCGCTCTGTATTTATGCGCTCGACCAATAAGCCTACTGCGTCGGTGTTTCTCACCTTAAATTCTGGGGCAAATTTGAGCGACACTCAAATCGATGCAATTGCAAACTTAGTAGCCTCTAGTATTCCTGAACTGCACGTGGACGATGTAACCATTGTTGATCAGCGCGGAAATTTACTGTCCCGCTCAGACGTCAACTTAGGTTTAGAATTAGCCGATAAGCAATTTCAATACACTCGCAAGTTCGAGCAAAGCTTGATAGAGAGGGTGCGCAGCATTCTCAGCCCAATAGTAGGGGTCGATGGTTTTCAAGCACAGGTAACAGCGGATATCGATTTCACCCAAGTCGAGTATGCGGCCGAGAGTTATGACCCTGCCAATCAACTGATTCGTAGCGAGCAAACATCGGAAGAAAGCACACTCGGTGAGGACTTTATAGGTGGGATTCCTGGCGCTTTGGCAAACCAACCCCCTGCAGATGGAGTGTTGGTTGATGAGTTCACAGCGGGCACTAATGGGCTTGAAGGGCAGCCGGGAAATCGTCGACTTCAAGCAACTCGTAACTATGAATTAGGCCGCAAAATCAGTTATACCAATAATGATCCAGTGTCGATCAACCGAGTGTCAGTAGCTGTGGTCCTTGATGATCGTCGGGGCGTCGGTGAAGAACCCGCCTCTGCCTGGAGTGAGGTTCAGATCAACCAAATTGCTACCTTAGTTAAAGATGCTGTCGGCTTTAGTGCAGATCGAGGCGATAGCGTCACAGTGATCAATAACAGCTTCGCACCGATTAATTTATTGGCCGAGTCAGCCGTGCCAATATGGCAACAAAGCTGGCTTCACACGTTACTGAAGCAAGCTGCAGCGGGTCTGTTCATCTTACTCATGGTGTTAGGCGTACTGCGCCCAGTGCTGGCTAATCTCGCAAAAGTCAGCCCGGAGAGTCGGCAGTTAGCGCTGGCAGCAACGGAAGGTGATTTTTCAGACTATGCCTTGGCAGAGCGCGCGCTGATGGGCGATGACGTCAGATTTCAAGGCTCGGGAGATGCAATGTTGGCGGGCCCGGGCAGTGAAGGAGCTTACGATCGACAAATCGACCAAGTTAGGGGCTTGGTAGCAGAGGACCCGGGACGGGTTGCGCAGGTAGTTAAAAAATGGGTGAGCGAAAGTGGCCAATAATTCAATCGACAAGTCTTATCAGGACGCTACACTTTCAGAATCAGCAAATCGCGCTGCAGTATTGCTCATGTCTTTGGGTGAAAAAGAGGCTGCCAATATTTTGCGCTTCATGGGCCCCGCGGAAGTACAAAAAGTAGGGCTTGCGATGTCCGCTATAAAAAACGTCGCGAGGTCAGATGTTGAGTTAGTGCTTTCAGATTTCTTAGAGAAATACAGCGCCCAAACCGGTTTAGGTTTAGGCAATGAAAGCTATATTAGAAATATGCTTGTCCAAGCTCTTGGGGAAGATAAAGCCGGTGGAATATTGGACCGAATTCTTGTTGGTGGATCTACCAGCGGGATAGACAGTCTGAAATGGATGGATCCAAGATCAGTTGCCAACGCTATTCAAAACGAACATCCGCAAATTCAAGCGGTGGTTTTAAGTCATTTAGATGCAGATAGGTCTGCGAGCATATTGGTTAATTTTCAAGAAAAAGTGCGGATGGATATTATCATGCGAATTGCCGCCTTAGAGAGTGTCCAACCCGATGCTCTGAAAGAGCTTAACTCGATACTGGAAAAACAATTCTCAGGAAAAGGCGCCAATCCTGCAACTAATATAGGCGGCATTAAAACTGCCGCGGAAATCATGAACAACCTCGATAGAGCTATTGAGTCGGAACTGATGGAACAAATCAAGGAAGCAGACGAAGAGCTCAGTGAGAAAATACGAGATCTTATGTTCGTGTTCGACAATTTAAAAGAAGTAGATGATCGCGGAATTCAGGCGCTGTTGCGAGAAGTGTCTTCAGACTTGCTTATCCTTGCTCTCAAGGGCGCTGATGAAGAACTGCAGGAAAAGATTTTTGGCAATATGTCTAAACGTGCGGCTGAATTGCTCAGAGATGATTTGGAGGCAAAGGGGCCGGTCAAATTAAGTGATGTCGAGGGTGCACAGAAGGAAATATTGGTTATTGCTAGACGAATGTCTGAAGCTGGGGAAATTCAGCTTGGCGGCAGTGGCGAGCAAATGGTGTAGATGAGTTAAATTTATGGAACAACATCCTTTTGACTTAAACCGAAGATTGTCTGCGGCTAAGCTGGCTGAGTTAGATGTAGAGCTATGGCAGCCGCCCGCAATTGGGGGTGGCGAACACTTGGTTTACGCCAAGGCAAAGCCCGCGGGCAAACTTCCAGAAGAGCCTGATCTTGCTGAAATTGCGCGGCGGGAAGGCTACGACACAGGGCTTAAAAAAGGCGGGGAAGAAGGCTTTTCCCAAGGTAAGCAAGAGGGCTTGCTATCAGGTAAAGCCGAGGCTGTTGCGCTCGCCCAACAAGAAATGCAGCCAAAACTTAAACAACTAAACCAGCTATTGACCACGCTAAGTCACAGTCTTAATGAAGAAGACTATAACTTAGAAAAAACCCTGTTTGATCTAGTAAAAGTAATTGCTGTCTCAGTAATCCGTAAGGAATTGGAGTTGTCCCCGGGTAGTCTGATGAAAGTGGTTAAGGAAACTATCGCGGCTCTGCCTCACAGTAGAGACAATATTAAGATCATTTTGCATCCAGCTGATAAAGCGTTCGCAGAGGCGGCTATAACCGAGGGGGGTGAAAATTGGCGGGTGGTTGCCGACCAAGAAATGACTCGAGGTGGCTGTAAAATTGAGACCGATCAAAGTGCAGCGAATGCATCAATTGAGCATCGGATCAATGCCGTGCTGGATCAAATTTATGAACAGCATGCAATTAGTCCTAAACTAGGCGAGCCCGGCTTTGAAGCAGCTCCAGAGCCAGCCGTGGTGATAAACCACACGTCAGCAGGGGTCGTCGAGAGCGATCTTCCGCCAAGCCAGGCCGTCGACTTTGGAGGGCCAGTGTGATGATCAGGCAAAGTCTTGCTCAAAAACTGAAGTGTTACCTGCCGCAACAGCCACTTAGAACCCTACCTGTAATTGAAGGTAGGTTGACGAGAGTAGTGGGGCTGACATTGGAAGCGGTGGGCTGCGTAGTGTGCTTAGGTGATCGCTGTGAAGTGCTAAGCGACAACCACAAACCTTTAGAAGCTGAAGTGGTGGGTTTCGACGGGTCTAAAATATACCTGATGCCCCTAGCAAAAGTAGAGGGGCTCAGGCCGGGTGCCAAAGTCGTTCCCGTATTAACCAGCTCCTTAGTTGAGGTGGGTAACTCCCTCCTAGGGCGAGTGCTCAATGGCCTGGGACAACCCATTGATGATAAGGGGCCGCTGACGGCCACTCGAAGCGTCACCCTTGACGCGGTTCCCATCAACCCAATGCACCGAGCGCGCATAGAGACGCCACTTGATGTGGGTATTGCTGCGATTAATTCGCTACTGACGGTTGGTAAAGGCCAAAGACTGGGGCTTTTTGCCGGCAGTGGTGTAGGTAAAAGCGTGCTGTTAGGAATGATGACTAAAGCCACCACCGCAGATGTGATTGTGGTGGGGCTAATCGGTGAACGTGGCCGCGAGGTAAAGGAGTTTATCGAGGAGATTTTAGGTGCGGACGGTTTATCCCGCTCTGTTGTTGTTGCCTCGCCAGCCGATGAATCTCCTTTACTGAGGCTGCGTGCGTCCAGTCTCACGTTACGAATTGCGGAAGATTTTAGGGAGCAAGGCAAAGACGTTTTATTGCTCATGGACTCACTAACTCGCTATGCCATGGCTCAACGAGAAATTGCCCTGGCTGTCGGTGAACCTCCGGCCACTAAAGGCTATCCGCCTTCGGTATTTGCAAAACTGCCCCAATTGGTTGAACGCGCGGGTAACGGAGAAACCAGCAATGGCTCTATTACGGCATTTTTTACAGTGCTCACGGAAGGCGATGACCAGCAAGACCCAATCGCAGATTCTGCACGAGCAATTCTGGATGGTCACATAGTTTTGTCTCGGCGGCTTGCCGAAGAGGGGCACTACCCAGCTATAGACATAGAGGCATCAATAAGTCGTGTTATGCCTGCTATAGTTGATGATAAGCATTTACAGGCCGCCGGTGAATTCAAAAAGCTTTATTCCAGCTATGAACAAAATAAAGACCTAGTGAGTGTTGGAGCGTATGTGCAAGGCAGCGATGCCATTATCGACAAAGCCATTGAGCGGCGGCCTTACTTCTCAAAATTTTTACAGCAGGGACTGCGAGACCAAGTATCTCTGCAGCAGGCTAAAACAAACCTGCTTCGGGTTCTAGCTGGGTCTGACTAAACTAACTAATAGGTAATGCATGAACCGTTCAAAGCGACTGCAGCCAGTGATTCAAGTGGCACAGCTCAAGGCCAGGCAGGGCCTGCAGGCTATTGCCTACATGCAAAAGCGACTTGGCGAGGAGCAAGACAAGCTAGCCGCTTTGCGTGCTTGCCGGGATGACTATGCTTCTGACAACGAGCGGGAAAACCGGACTATGAATGCCTGCTTCCTGAAATCTTTCAGAGAATTCTCGCAAAGCTTAGAGGTTGCGCTAGTTCAGCAGTCTACGCAGGTAGGTACCGTGCAAGCCCAGCTGCATGAAGTTCAGGGGATGTGGCGCAAATTAGATGGGCGCAGCCGAACCTTGCAAAAAACCCAAGGTAGGTTCGCTGCCGAAGAACGGCTGCTTGAGTCGAAGCAAGAACAGAAATACCTAGACGAATTTGTCAGCCAGCAGGCAGCCAGAGCCGCTGCAGTGCGCAGTCACCAATAGCCTTCCTCGGCAGTCGGTATGAAAAGTAAGAATCATAACTTTCTCTCAACGCGCAGTTAAATTAACAGTTTTTTTGGAAAACTGGTCTATTCTTTAATAGGGTCTATGACGGTCCCCCGTTCACTCGTTAGGTAAGCTGAGCTTCATCGCGGTTGAATTTGGATATGAGTTTTGAATTGAGGTGAAATATGGCGATTGAGTCAACTGCGTCACAAAGTGGCGAAGAGCTAATTATTAGTATTGAAGGTAGGTTTGATTTTAGTGCTCATCAAGAGTTTAGGGATTCCTATGAACGCATTGATAAAGAGCCCTGTAAGTATGTGGTTGATCTGAACCGGACAACTTATTTAGACAGCTCTGCGTTGGGCATGTTGTTGCTGCTACGTGACCACGCGGGCGGGGATACTGCAGAGGTTAAAATTGTGAATTGCAATCGAGATGTCAAAAAAATACTGACGATCTCCAACTTTGAGCAACTGTTCTCAATTCAATAACGGCGCATATAATCTCCTGTGCCGGTTGCTGTGCGACATAGCAGCTAGTGGGAAGGCGAGTAGGGAAAAGTAATTATGCAGCTTTCTGCCTCTTCGACAGAGAACAAAATTAAAATTCTGGTAGCAGACGATAATGAATCAGATCGCATGATTCTGTCTTCAATTATAAGCAAGCAGGGGCACCATGTACTTACGGCCGCTGACGGCAAAGAAGCTCTAGCACTATTCAAACGAGAGCGGCCACAAATTGTTCTTCTTGACGCTATCATGCCAGAAATGGATGGGATGGAAGCTGCCCGCCGTATAAAAGAGTATGCCGGTGATGAGTTTATCCCTGTACTGTTTCTGACTTCCCTACAGGACGCGAATTCTCTCGCCGATTGTTTAGATGCTGGGGGAGATGATTTCCTCAGCAAGCCCTACAGCCAAATTATTTTAAAAGCGAAGCTAAACGCCTTCCTGCGAATGCGCTCAATGCATTTACTGATGCAGTCGCAGCGGGATGAAATCGCGCAGCACAACCAGCACATGCTCCACGAACAGAAAGTCGCAAAAGCGGTTTTCGACAATGTCGCCCATTCTGGTTGCCTAGACTCTCCAAATATCAAATATATGCTTTCACCGCTGGCCATGTTCAATGGTGATGTCTTGCTTGCGGCGCAGAAGCCGTCTGGCGGCATGCATGTTCTGCTTGGCGATTTTACCGGACACGGTCTGCCGGCAGCGATTGGTGCCATGCCTATGGCTGAAATATTTTACTATATGACCAGCAAAGGCTTTGCGATCACCGATATTATTTCTGAAATTAACATGAAGCTTAAGTCCATTTTGCCAGTGGGTGTGTTTTGCTGTGGCTGTATGGTGGATTTCAGCTTTGAAAAGCAGATAATTCGAATTTGGTCTGGCGGGTTGCCAGACTCATTTCTCTATCGTACTTCAAACCGTGAAATAGTACCCATTAAGTCACGCCATTTGCCTTTGGGTATCTTGTCTCCCGATGATTTTAACAACGAGCTCCAACTGCTAGAGATGGCTAAAGGGGATAGGCTATATATTTGTTCTGACGGCATTTCGGAGGCTTTAAACGCTAGCGGAGAGATGTTTGGAGAGGAGCGCATGATTACTGCTATGCGCGACTCTAAAGACGATGAGGATATATTTGGTAACATTCAAAGCTTTGTTACAGCGTTCATGGGCGATTGCGAGCGTGACGATGACATCACGCTGTTAGAAGTTAAGATGGTGGGCGATTTTGAGCTGCAAAGTGAACACTCCGGCGCCAGTAATGCCGGGCAGGTTGGGCCACAAGATTGGAGTATGCAGTACGAGTTAGGAGCAAGAACCCTGCGGGAATTTAATCCTCTACCGTTGATGCTGCAGATTGTGATGGAAGTTCCCGGACTGCGTCCCTACAGCGGACAAATTTACACCATATTGGCGGAACTTTTTTCAAATGGTCTTGAACACGGTGTGTTAGGCTTAAATTCGGATCTTAAAGCCACAGCAACCGGTTTTATGGAATATTATGAAGAGCGTACAAGATTGCTGGCAGCGTTGGAATCTGGTTATATAAGGTTCAGCTTCCGGCATAGTCCGAAACCCGAGGGCGGTACTTTAGTGATCCGTTTAGAAGACAGCGGTAAAGGCTTTGACTATCAAGAGAAACTAAAACTAAATATACAGCGTGGTGCATACAGCGGCAGGGGGCTGCCATTGGTCCAGAGTTTATCGGATTCATTGGAATACCTTGGTGCTGGAAATGCTGTTGAGGTGACGTATGTTTGGCAATATGACTGATATAGAAGCTGCAGTAAAAACAGAGATGATCGTAGAGCTGAAAGAAATTTTAGCGGCGGACTTTGACTCATTAGTTGATAGTTTTATCAAGGACGCTCACTCTCGAATGACAAAGCTCCAACAAGCAATTGCAGCCAGCAATTGTGAGGTTGTGCGCGCGGAAGCTCACAGCTTGAAAGGCTCTTCCTTGAACCTAGGTGCGCTGCTATTTCCCCAGCTGTGCTCGGAATTGGAAGATCAAGGAAAAGCGGGCGATTTAGAGGGCAGCGAAGGGCTTTTCGGCAAAATAAAAAGCGAATTTGCACGGGTCGAATCTGAATTACACGACCATACCTTGGCTTAATCACAGTGCCTATACTCCGTTTTTAGAAACCACTCTCCTAAGCAGTCAGACTCCACACTGTAGAATATTCCTATGGGTTATTGTTTGCGTTTCAATAATTAATCTTTCTGAGACAATCCACTTAGCAATATTTCGACACTGGCAAAGTTCTTGCTACAAGTACTGTCCTAGTCTCTGCGATCGGTTGCAATGACTAAACGCAATCCATAATCAAGGACAGATTAATGGCGAATTCATCTATTGCTTTATTGACTCAATCACTGGCGCCGGCGCCAGGAAAAGCGGGCCGTGATACATCCACCAGCAATCGGGTAGACTCGGTGAATGGTAGCCAAACTACAGAGTTTGATGACTATGAGTATCAAACTGCAGACAACCAGTTTTCACAGGTTTTCGATCAAGTTACTACCGCGCCGGTTGTCTTAGATCTGGGGCTGGCTAGCGACCCGTTTATGAGTATGACTAATTCAGGGCTAGTAATGCCCCAACCTACCGAGTCAGCGGCTTACCAACTACTCCAAAGCGGCGGTAAGGAATTGCCTTTCTTCGGCAATTTCCTGCCCAATGTAATGATAGGAGAAGAACCCGCCCACACTAGTTCGAACGAATCGGGAACTGCTGTAAGCCGGGGCTTGCTTAGTTTAAATAGTGAGTCAACTGACCAATCGGTTGCATCACTTTCTAAAAAGGATTCAATTGAAGAAGATATAGCGTATTGGCTGGATGACCCTGAATTGACATTCGTAAATCCAAGTATCAACTCGGCCAAAAGTGCCGCGGGCCAGTTAAGTGCCATGGACACTATTTTTCCAGCCCAGACAAGTTCGGCTAGCCCGCAAAATGCACTGGAAGTTGGCGTTAGGCAAGACAATAGTGTGACAGTACTTGCTAAGACATTGTCAGAGTTTTCCGTTGCTGCCCAGGCCGACTCTCCTGATCCAGACACGGCGGCTACGATGGCTGGGGATAAAAACCCCGATCCCCTAAAGCTGGCAAGCAATCAAGCCAAACAAGTTGAAGTAACCACGTCACCATTGTTCGAGCAGATGAAATTGGAAAATCGCCAAGCTGCGGTTGCCTGGGATACGCGGTTCTCTCAACGCGGCCTATCAAGCGGCAATGGACTGGTTGGGTTCGACAGTAACATTGGCGGCGGAGAAAATTTTGATGGTGCGGCGATTAAGGGTTCCCCATTTATTGCAGCGGCGGATGCCAACGGCAGCAATTCTCTAGACAGTTTTGTCAGTGTGCTTTTAAATATTGATACCTCAAGCCAATCTAGCTCGAGCATTACTCCGGCGTTAGATCACTGGAAAGCTGTGCAAGCGTCCAAAGCAGTGGAACAAGAACGCACCGATTTAATGTCGAGAACAGCTTTTGCGAAAGTAACTGTGCCATTTGGCCACTCCGGTTGGGGGGAGAATTTAGGCAAGCAGCTGGCGGTGCTGATGGCGCGCAATTTGGATTCAGCCCAAATCCAAATCGACCCACCTGAGTTAGGTCCGCTTATAGTCAAAATTCAAGTTAATAATGATCAAGTGTCTCTGCATTTCACTACTGGTCATGGCATGGTTAAAGAAGCCCTTGAGGCATCGTCATTGCGACTTCAGGAAATGTTTCAAGAGCAGGGGCTTGAACTGGCGAGCTTAAACGTGTCTGACGAAAAGACTGGGCAACAGCAATCAAAAGATCCCAACAGCCAAGAGTCAGCATTCGCCAAGAACAATCGCGGTAGTGTTAGCGATGCCCAGCTTGAGCAAAGTGGTGGTTTATTGACGCTTTCCACATTGCTGCCCCTAGATGATGGAAAAATTGACTATTTCATTTAGCTTGCTAAAGAAGCTATATGCACTAAGCGAATCTCCATTTTTTCTCTTAGATCAAAAAGTATTTAAAACCCATCGAACTTAACAGTTTTGCCTGAAACGACAGTTTTTTGCCGGCAAAATCGAAGAAGTGAGTAAATAAATTGTCATTGGCACATCACTTGCAGTAGTAATTGCCTACAGTGAGATTAAAAACCGCAAATGGTGCTAGCAAGGATGCTAGTGCTTCGGAAGGTCAAGATACACTTCCTGCGTGTCAACGGAGACTGACAAATAATGGCTGATAATACTCAAGAGAAAGAGCTCGACTTAGATGCCGAGCAAGCCGCTGCCGATGCGGATTCCAAAGCTAAATCCAAAAAGAAACTGCTTATTGCTATAGGCGTAGCTGTTGCTCTTGCCGCAGCCGCTGGCGGCTATTTTTTCCTAATGGGCGAAGAAGACTCAGAAGAAGTTGCCGCCGAGGAAGTCGAAGTTCCAATTCAGGAAGCCTTCTACCTGAAACTCGAACCCGTATTTATTATTAACCTACCCGATAAAGGCAAACAGCGTTTTTTGCAAACCAGTGTTACGGTCATGAGCCGTAGCAATGAGTCCATACTGATGATTCAGCGGCATATGCCTGTTATAAGGCATCACCTCACCAACGTACTCAGCGCGCAGACTATCTCATCTGTGCAATCGCCTGGCGGGATAGAAAGCGCAAGAATTCAGGCGCTTGGTTTAGTTAATCGCCTGCTAGTTGATGATTATGGCGCGCAAGCTATCGAGCAAGTCCTGTTTACATCATTTGTTATGCAGTAACTCTAACTGATCGAATTCACGAGCACGAACCCACTATGCAAGATTTACTTTCACAAGATGAAATAGACGCGCTTTTACACGGCGTCGATGACGGTGACGTTGATACCGAGGCGGAAATAAATGATGAAGGGGTTAAGTCCTATGACTTAACGTCTCAGCACCGTGTTGTTAGTGGTCGGTTGCCCATCTTGGAAATGATAAATGAGCGTTTTGCCCGTTACACACGCGTCAGTATGTACAACTTACTGCGGCGTAATTGCGATGTTGCATTGGGTGGCATTCAAGTCATAAAGTATGGTGAGTACATAAACTCGCTGTATGTGCCAACTAGTTTAAATATTGTGAAATTCAATCCGCTTCGCGGCAATGGTTTATTCGTGCTCGATGCAAAACTCGTGTTTAAGCTGGTGGACAATTTTTTCGGCGGTGATGGCAGGCACACGAAAATTGAAGGCAGAGAGTTTACTCCAGCGGAGCTTCGTGTGGTGCAGATGGTATTAGAGGAGTCGTTTTCTAATCTGGCAGAGGCATGGAAGAATATTTATAAGATTGAGTTTGAACACATGGGCACCGAAGTCAACCCGTCCCTTGCCAACAACTTAATTCGAGCTAGTGAGGCGGTCATTGTTAGCACTTTTCATGTTGAGTTAGACGGCGGCGGAGGAGACTTCCAGATCGCAGTGCCGTACTCCATGTTAGAGCCAATAAAAGAATTGCTAGATGCGGGTATGAAAAGTGATCTTGAGATACACGATGATCGCTGGAGCAAAGCTCTGCGCCGAGAAATTATGGATGCCGATATCGACTTCACTTGCAGCATGTTTCAACAGCGTATCTCACTTCGCGATGTCGTAGATCTAGAGAAGGGAGATGTAATCCCAGTTGAGATGCAAGACCATGTAATTCTAAAGGCTAACGGGATTCCTATGTTTAAGACCAAACTTGGAACCTCTGGCGGCAACGTGGCATTAAAAATAGAGAGAATTTACAAAAGACCAAGCTAGTAAATTAGCTTAATCGCACAAGGAGATTGAGTGTGCCAGAAGAAAGTAACGCTGAAGTAACCCCTGAATCAGACGACGATATGGCCGCCATGATGGCCTCTGCAATGGAAAGTGAAACTGACGAGGCCAGGCCAAGTGACGAATCCAAAAGAGTATCGCCTGATCTGGATGTGATACTGGATATTCCGGTGCAGTTGGCCATGGAGGTAGGCCGAACTTCAATCTCAATTCGTAACCTACTGCAGCTTAATCAGGGCTCAGTCATTGAGTTAGATCGCCTTGCCGGTGAACCCTTAGACGTTTTGGTCAATGGGACTCTTATCGCCCATGGAGAAGTTGTAGTTGTTAATGAGAAGTTCGGGATTCGTATGACGGATGTGATTAGTCCTTCAGAGCGCATCAAAAAGCTAAATTGATACTTAAGTTTACCCATTCAAAGATTTTGATATAGGACAAGGGCACCCATAGCAATGGAAAAAAACGCACAGAGTGCAGCACAAGTGATAACGCCCATTGGAAGTAGCTCGATAATGGATGTTCTACTTGGTCTGGCATTCATCATTGTATTGATATTTTTCTTGGCCTGGCTATTCAAAAAATTCGGCTCAGGTAGTTTGGGCCTAGGCGGTCTTATCAAAGTCGTTGCAGCAATGTCACTGGGTGGCCGTGATCGAATTGCGCTCATATCTGTTGGCGATAAGCAGCTTTTGCTCGGCATATCGCCAGGCAGAATCGCAACGCTTCATGTGTTTGACGAACCGGTTGATACCCAGCCCTGTGTGCAAAAGCTGTCTGTCGAGAATATCGGCACTAGCCATGACTTTGCCAGCAAGCTTCAGGGCATGCTATCGGGAGGTAAATCATGAGAAGCAGAATTAGTTGTAGCTGCATGCTGCAAAAATTAATCGTTGCGGTGCGGTTTGTCGGCATTATCACGTGTTTACTGGGCGGTTTTAGTCATACAGTTTTTGCTCAGGAACTAACTCAAATCGCAGCCTTGGATTCACTTGGCTCGGGTTTGGGGATTCCTGCAATGTCTGTCACTACGACGGCTGATGGTAGTCAAAACTATTCTGTGACTATTCAAATCTTAGCAGTAATGACTGCTCTCACGCTTCTACCAGCGCTGTTAATGATGATGACTTCATTTACTAGGATCATGGTGGTGTTCGCCATTTTGCGGCAGGCAATGGGTCTACAGCAAACTCCTTCAAACCAAATTCTGCTTGGTTTGGCATTGTTTCTCTCAATATTTGTGATGATGCCTGTGTTTGAACAAGTTAATGAGCTCGCTATACAGCCCTACTTGAATGAAGAGATAGGAGCGCAAGCTGCGCTTTTAAATGCAGAGTCACCGTTTCGCACGTTTATGTTCGCCCAAACTCGCGAGTCCGATTTGGCGCTTTTTTTAAATTTGTCTCGATCTGATCAGCCTCAGGTGGAAGATGATATTCCTTTCAGCGTGTTGGTTCCGGCTTTCGTGACGAGTGAGTTAAAAACGGCCTTTCAGATTGGGTTTATGTTGTTCATCCCGTTTTTGGTCATCGATCTCGTAGTAGCCAGCGTTTTGATGGCGATGGGTATGATGATGATGTCGCCGATCATAATATCCTTACCGTTTAAAATTATGCTGTTCGTGTTGGTAGATGGTTGGGCTATGGTCATTGGTGCCGTTGCGGCGAGCTTTAGCTTATGACACAGGATCAGAGAATACTCTAATGGAAGCACTTTCAGTTTCAGCTATTTGGGGTGAGGCACTGTACCTTATCGTTATTACTGTACTTGTCATCGTTCTACCCAGTCTGTTGGTAGGCTTAATAGTTAGCACCTTTCAAGCGGCCACCCAAATAAATGAACAGACGCTTAGTTTTCTTCCGCGTCTAATCACCACACTGGTCTCTATTATGGTCGCTGGTCCGTGGATTGTTCGCAGTATGCTGGACTTTACTAGTGGCTTAATTACAACCATTCCGTTTATGGTGTTTTAGTGGAACTTATTGCGCTAACTACGGCTGAGTTAGGAGGCTACTTCGGGCAATTTCTTTGGCCTTTTTTTCGTATCGCAGGCTTCTTAATGGTTGCGCCGGTGATTGGTTCTCAGTTAGTGCCAGTGAGAATTAGAATGGTAATTGCACTAGCGCTTACTGTAATTATTGTGCCGGTGCTCCCTGCTATGCCAAATGTTCAGGGCCTGTCTCTGCAGGGTATGTTCCTTGTTGGTCAGCAAATTTTAATTGGAGTTGCTCTAGGCTTTTTCATGCAGCTAATGTTTCACACGCTGGTACTGGCTGGGCAGATGATTGCGATGCAAATGGGCTTAGGCTTCGCTTCGATGGTGGATCCGTCGAACGGAATCAATGTGACTGTTGTTAGTACCTTCTACTTGCTGTTCATCACAATTTTGTTCATTTCTCTAGATGGTCACTTAACCATGCTCAGAGTTATTGCAGATAGTTTTTATTCACTGCCGATTAATACTGAGTTTACATTCGCCACTACATCGATGCTGGCCATCGTTGCTGCTATTAGCTGGATTTTCTCCAGTGCAATGGTTATAGCCTTGCCGGCGCTTACTGCGTTGCTAATCACCAACTTTGCCTTTGGAATCATGACACGGGCGGCGCCCCAACTTAATATATTTGCGCTGGGGTTTCCGGTTTCGCTGTTATTTGGGCTCTTCCTTATATGGCTGACGCTGCCGGCTGTATCCGACGCTACTACCAACCTATTCGATGAAGGGTTTATCAAAATTAATCAGCTAATAGACCCATAGTGAATAAGCTGTTACAGGAAAAAGGTGTTTTGAGCCATGGCTGATCAAAATGACTCTTCGGCGGAAAAGTCTGAGGAACCCACCCAGAAACGTCTAGACAAGGCGAAAGAGGATGGTCAATCGGTTCGTTCCAAAGAACTCGATACCACCGCAATGCTGTTAGCGGGTGCTGCGGGGATGCTTCTAACCGGACCAGATATTGCGGCGAGTCTGGCTGGTGTAATGAGGGACAATTTGTCTTTCTCAAGAACTGGTTTTGATGAAGCCGCCATGTTTACGAGTCTCGGGCAATCCTTGGCAAATGGGCTAGCGGCGTGCCTCCCGGTTTTCGCCGCTCTGGTCACTGTGGCTGTGTTGACACCAGCTCTGCTTGGCGGATGGAATTTAACCTTTAAAGCGATAACACCCAAAGCTAGTAGGATGAATCCAATGTCTGGGCTAGGCCGCATGTTTGGGCCTAAAGCATTGCTTGAGTTAGGTAAGGCTGTTGCTAAAGTATTGGTGGTTGGTTCTTTTGCTGGTTTGATCATATACCTGAACTTGCCACAGATTCTTTTGCTGCACGGTGAATCTCCATTAGATGCAATGGAGCATTCGATTACCTTGGTTGCTTGGGCGTTTTTATTCATGGC
>JBLGBD010000072.1:0-15216 GCA_047617585.1 Pseudohongiellaceae bacterium
TTGAGTTTGAACAGACAGTATTTGAGCACTCTGCCGCAGATGAGTTTGAAGACCAAGTGCGAGAAGCGGCGCTGAATGACGCTATGGCTCAAAAGGTCTACTATGAAACGACCTTAGGTCTTGAGCTAAAAGCAATTAATTTCTACTACGGCGGGGTGCGCCGTATGGCGCGGGTAATGGCAGCGCCGATGGCTCAGGATTTGGCTTTTTCCGCCGCAGCAGAAAGTGGCACTACCGGCAGCGAGGCAGCTTCTGCTGTTGCGCCCAGTTTCGATGAAGTAAAATACCAGACCTCCGTTACCGTGGTATTCGAAATAATCAGTGACTAAACCCTTCAGAATTTCCTTTCTAGTCTTTATTCTATTGTCAGCGCCAGCCTTGGCTCGCGCTGACGCCCTAGATGATGCCTTCAAGCTCTTGCGGCTTACCAACATAGATAAGCAGTTCAACGCTGCTTCAGCCGAGCAAACTCGAGACATTATTCGCACCTACTCCCTCATCGTTAGCGACGCGGCAGAAGTTCAATTGCCACAAGCAATTAAAACCGCGATTTCTAAGTGCTATGAAGAAAGTTACGACTTTACCAAGTTCAGGCGCGGCATTGCAGAGATTTTGGTCGACACGTTTTCAGCAAAAGAGCTTGAGCTATTGGTAGATTTTCACTCTGATCTAGCGCTGCCGCCTAGCGAGATAAGCGCGTTTAGAGAGATAGTTGCAAAGGCAGAACTGGTGCAAAGAATTGGCGCAGAGTTTATCTTGGATAACAGCGAGGGCTGCCTGCAGCAAGGTACTAATTTAGTGTTGGATTTTTTAGACACCCAGCAGCTTAAGCCAAACTAGGTTAGGTACATCAGTCGGCCACTTGGCACAGCATTATTCAGACCAACTTAGCCTAAATATATCAAGTTACCCTGAGCCCTTTGCTTGGCTGGGTTTAGGGCTCTACTAGTTCGATGCGCACTGCGTCGGGGCCTTCAACAAAGGCAATGCGGATGTTGCGAAATGCTGTTGGCTCCATGGTAAAGCTAACACCGCTGTTCTTTAAATCTGTCGTTGCCCCATCTAAATCAGTGAACTTCCAGCCGAGATGATCAAAACTGCGCCCTTGAGTGGGCGCCACAGTTGTCTCGCTTGCTGCAACAAACAGCCAGACGTTGCCATAGTTTAACCCGGGCAGTATATCGGCAAACTGGGCTGCGTCACCGCCAAAGTTTTGCTGGTACCAAGCAAGGGTTTCAGGCGGATTGTTTGAGGCTAAATGCAGGTGGTGGATACCGCGCATGCTAGGGTCGTCAATCAATTCAATTTTAGTCCCCCATGGGTCTTCCACAAACGCCACCGGCATGCCAGAAAGTTCGGAAATATCACTAAGTGCTTTGCCACCGTCGGCCACTACCTGTGCAACGACTTGTTCCACATTGGCGATAGAAATTCCAAAATGGTCAGCCGCTGAACCGGCAGAGCCCGCATTGGGTGCTCGATCAAAAAAGATCACTGCGATATCACCGAAGTAAACCCGGTCGACGGGCAAGGTCGTGTCCATAGACCTTTGAAATCGCGAGGCGACGCCACCAAAATGTTTGACGTACCAGTTAACTCCATCTTGGGCGCTGAGGGCGGCAAGATGAATGTGATCATAGGGAGCAGCAACCACGGCGCCTTGGCAGAAGGTTAAAACAAAGAGACAGGCTAGTAGTGATTTCATGACGACCTCGTTGGCACTGTTGAGACAAAAAGCACCTGCTAGTTGCTAAAACTGGGCTCGAATGGATCTAGTGGGTCATTGAATACATTAGGTAATTAATGCCTAGTCGATAGGCAGAATTCGCATAGCGGGTTGGATAATCCGGATGATAGGTATGCTCCCAGCCATCACCCATGTCTGAATTCCAATTGATCAACACCATGACCCGACCCTCGTCATCAAGAATGGCATGATTGCTCGCAAAGTCGATACCTTGCTCGCCAAACTCATCGGAGCGGTAGAGGGCGGGAATCATCGTTGGGCCATCGATGTCATAGTAAACGTGGAAAATCTCATGATCTGGCTGCAACTCAACAATCTCACGGTCAGGAAAAACTTGGCTGAAAGATGCGTAAAAGCTATCCCACTGTTGCTGGCCCCAAAAATCATCAATAAGAAGAAAACCGCCTCGAAGCAAATACTCTCGCAGATTCTGAATTTCCCCAGGCTGCATATGGATGCCGCCACCTTGCCCCACTTCCAGCATGTAGAGGAACGGGTAATCGAAGATTTTGTCATCGTCGAAGCGAAGAACAATAGGGTCGCTCATCACTCGTATATTAGTAAGCCTCGACACCCCGCGTAGAAAATTGCGGTCAGCGTCCGGAAAGTCTATTGACCATGGCCCGTACCCGAAGCCGCGACCAAAATACGAATCAAACTGCACTCGGACAAAATTGAACTCACCGCCCTCATCGACTTCAATGGGGAAATCGTTATCTGCGGCAATCACGCTGCTGCTAATACTCAACAGAAGCGCAGCTGCGAAACCGAGGGCGGGAAAAGCGTTGACGGCACTACGAATCATAAACTCAATCTTAAGCATACGGCTTGGGGTAAAAACGCTAGAGGGTGCAGTCTGTCTGGTTTCTGCCAATCCTTCAAGCTGTTAACGATAGAGCGGGCCAATTCGAGACAATTACCGCTTTCATTTTGAAAATTGTGTTCTACACTGAAATTTAAGAGCAGCAAGAACAGCTCAAATAGTTCTCAATCTGAGAATTCCGGCCAGAAGTCGTGTCACAAGGATGTGCATGTGGCCGGAAAATATTTTCCTCTTCAGGCCCGCCTACACACCCTCGCGCATCGAAGCGCAGTAGTCTTCGTTGCTCACCGCCGGGGTGAACCAAATGTAGTCGTGGGCCGGCACACCAGCGGTAGATTCAAGATATTGCTCAGGGTCTAATCCCTGGGGCGATACTTCTACAAACGACAGCGAAGCTATATTAGTTCTGGCCAAACCATTGTGCTCTCTTAGCAAGTAATTGGGCACACCCAAATCTTGTCTGGCATGGTAATTTCCAGCAATCAACACAGACACGGATTCCGAAATAGGTGGTGGCAAGCTCTTTGCCATTGCACTATCTCTAGCCTGTTGCACCCTCACCATGGCGGAAAACTGAGACTCAGGCAGCAACCCGCAGTGACTATCATCAATGTCTTGGATCAACCGTGCCAGAACCTCTGCGCCGATAAATTCCCACTGCTTGGAGATGTCTAAGTCGGCATACACGGCGCTCATGCGCTGCCTAGAAATATTACCGGCTCGAATGGCAACACCATTGTCTATAACTAGGCGCAGCAGCGGCCCATAAAAACCCCAGTTCCAACCTTGATCATCCCACTGAATAAAATCTTTGAGCTCATCCTCAGTGGAGAAACGTGTTTGATTAATCCTATTGAGGCTCGCTTGAATCTCATCGCTCATCATTTCGAAACTAACCGAATGGAGTTTGTTCGCTTCCAATAAACTAGCCAGCACCGCCAACTGCAGAGAGTGATGATCAGGATTGTCATGCTTCTCACCTAAAAGAAGGTAGCTGGCACTTTGCAGTTCTAGGTTCAGTTCAGCAGGCGAGATAGCCGTTTTTCTGCGGATATCCCACACCACACCTACCAAGGGGTGCTCTGCATACAAAGCCGAAGTCCAAGCCTGCGGGTTGCTCAGACCAACTTGGGGCTGCTGGGAAGACACACTGCACGCAGTCAAACAGAGAAAAAGCGCTAAGTATTTAATTGTCGCCACCCATCTTTAACCAATTTGAGTAAATTTCATCGGACCAATAATTCTGGAAGAAGGCGATGACTGCAAGCTTTTCCTGCTCTGTCAAAGTAGATTGAAACCCAGGCATGTTGCCTCCGAGTGCCACACCACCATCATTTATCACCCCCATCAACACTGAGAGAGGGTGATGCCAGGCATGGGCAGAGCCATCTAGAGGCGGCGGAGGAAAGGCACCATCGGCCAGCTTTGCTTTCCAATCCTCCACTAAGCCTTGGGCAAACTCCCCGTGGCAGGAAGCGCAGTTCGCAGCAAACACCTGTTGCCCCTGTGCAACTTGCGCAGCGCTATACCAGCGCGAGGGTAGTGTTTGCATGGTTTTTTCAGACTCGGTCTCAAGCCGCCGGCAAGAAATCACGGCGGATGCCAGCAACAGCAAAAATACAGTGAGTTTAACGCTATAAAAAAGCAGCCTCATGTCTTGCTCCGTTTTACGCTAGCGAAAGTGAGACTCAAAATTAGTCTAACTTCTTTGGATAATCGAATTCTAGCATTGAGGCGAGCCCAAGCTCGGCTTGAGACCAAGTGTCTATATCTAACTGCAAATGCACTAGGCCGCAAGTGGGGATATTGTCTATTGCGACATTTGCCATGGCATTGACAAACTCAGTGATGGCGGGATTGTGGCCAACTAGCAGAGCCGAATCACAGTCATCGTCAATCAGCGTTGTCGCCTTAAGAAACATGCCAACCCCTGCAAAATAAAGACCGGGATTGCTAATAATTGTGTCGCCTGAGTAATTCAACGCCTCGGAGAACAAAAGTGCGGTAGTTTTAGTGCGTAGCGCAGGGCTGCAAATGATGCTGGAAACTGAACAATTGCGCCGAGTAAACCTAGCAGCCATTACTGGAATGTCTGCTAAACCTCTTTGGTTGAGCGGCCGCTCAAAATCTTTCAGGTCAGGATTATCCCAACTCGATTTTGCATGACGCAGTAGAAATAGATTTTTCATTTAAAGCATGAAACGCAAAGTGAAGATTTGAACAGCTAACGCTGGCCGTGTGATTTATACCGCAAAAAATCACCGAACTCCAGAAATGACCGCAGAACACGCCCAGTATGGGCGATTTGAACCTTTAGAGCTCAAGAAAAAGGCCGAAACAGGGACATATTGCAAAGCAAACCCGGCACAGCCTGCTTGAAGACGGTATTAGAAATCAGACACCTCGATGAATATTTACAGGAATTTTTACATGAAACATTTAAACCTACTCGCTACGGCAACGACCCTACTCGCGGTTAGCTCGCTTACCCACGCCCAAGATGAAAATGGCGTTAACACCGAATTGGAGTTTGGGGCAATAGCCACTTCAGGTAATACCGAAGATGAGAGCATCAGCTTTAAAGGGCGAGTTGAATGGATTGATGATGCCTGGGAGTATAACTTCCAGCTCAATGCCTTTCGATCTTCTCGCCAAAGCCAATTGGCCGCCCAGCGAGTTTACTCGGTTGCCTCAGCTGCCTATGACCTAACTGAGATTAGTTTTGTTGAAACCCGTTTAGCCCATGAGGACGACCGCTTCAGTGGCTACGACAGTCAAACTGACTTAACTGTCAACTATGGCCGCAGCCTGCTAACCAATCGTGAAAATATGACCCTAGATACCACGGCCGGTATCGGCTATCGTCAGTCGAAGTCGTCACAAAATGACTTTGACGAAGTTATTCTACGCCTCGCAGGCGACTATAACTGGGATATCTCAGATTCTGCCGTATTCCATCAATTAGTTTCGGCTGAAGCTGGCGAAGAAACCAGCATCTTTCGTTCTGAAAGCAGTATTGAAACAAAAATACTAGAAAACCTGTCTTTAAGGTTCTCTGTTGATATAAAGCACCAAACTGAAGTCCCTGCAGGTCGTGAGAAAACTGACACCGCAACAGCTGTCACCCTTGTCATGAGTTTCTAATCCTGTCGACCTAAGCGATGGCGCACTAATAAGGAAACACCATGACACCTATCGTGCGCCTGTATTGGACCATCGCTTTACTCATTATGCCCCTTAGCGCCGTGTGGCTGTTTATGGCCACCGGCACCGACTTTTCTTGGGCCTCGTTAAGTAGCCGCCCTATCAGACTGACACTTTTTCTACTCTCCCTAAGCTGGACCGTGTTAGGTGGGTATGAGCTGTTTTTCTGTGTCAGCAACCTCAAACGCAACTATCCGGTGTTAGCCAATATTCGCTATCTGCTGGAGTATATTCGCCCGGAGATTCGGCAGTATTTCATTGCCAATAACACCGAAGAAAAGCCCTTTAGTCGCGAACGCCGCAACTTGATTTATCGCCGCGCCAAGGGCGCCAACGACACTTTGCCGTTTGGAACCGAGCAAGATCTGCTAGCCGATGGCTATCACAGCCTGGCGCACTCTATGAATCCAACTGTCGTCGGTAAAGAAAACGTGCGAGTCACTTTCGGCGGACCCGAGTGCAAGATTCCCTACAGCGCATCGAGACTTAATATTTCGGCTATGAGCTTCGGCTCATTGAGCGCTCCCGCTATTGAAGCACTGAACAAGGGGGCCTTTCTTGGTGGGTTTGCCCACAACACAGGCGAAGGTGGCCTTAGCGACTATCACCTAAAACACGGCGGCGATATCGTTTGGCAGATTGGCACCGGTTATTTTGGCTGTCGCAATAAAGATGGTAGTTTCAACGACGAAGCCTTTGCAGAACGCGCAAAGCTAGATGCTGTGAAAATGATCGAGATAAAGTTATCTCAAGGTGCCAAGCCTTCCCATGGAGGCGTGCTTCCTGGGGCTAAGGTAACTGAGGAAATCGCCAAGATTCGCTTAGTCCCTGTAGGAGAAACGGTTAATTCTCCGCCGAGCCATCCTGAGTTTAATTCCCCCAAAGGGTTGTTGGAGTTTGTGCAAAGACTGCGGCATTTAAGTAATGGAAAACCGGTTGGATTCAAGCTTTGCTTAGGCCAGAAAGTGCAGTTTATGGCGATTGTAAAAGCCATGATTGAAACCAATATTCTACCTGACTTTATTACTGTAGATGGCGCCGAGGGCGGCACTGGTGCGGCTCCGGTAGAGTTTTCTAATCGCCTAGGCACACCTTGCCTTGAAGCCACTTATTACATCAATCAAGTGCTAGTAGGAGCGGGGTTACGGGAGCATATTAAAATTATTAGCTCAGGCCAAACGGCCACAGGTTTTGATATGTTAGAGAAAGTCATATTGGGCGCAGACACTGTCAATGCGGCGAGATCTATGATGATGGCGATCGGCTGCGTGCAAGCTAAAGCCTGCAACACCAACGATTGTCCCACTGGAGTGGCAACACAAGATCCCGCCCGCTCTCGGGCTATTGATGTGAATGAAAAGTCTCAACGGGTCAAAAACTTTCAACAGGGCACTGTACACTCGTTTTTGGAGTTGATTGGTGCTATGGGCTTTGACGATCCCTGTGATCTTGCACCAAGCGATCTGCTGAGTCGCTGCGATGGGGCAAATAAGAATTTTTCCGAGATCTACACGCCATTGTTAAAAAATCAGCTATTCACCGATACAGCGCCGGATGAGTATCTGCATGATTGGCTGAAAGCGTCACCACTGAGTTTTTAAGCCTTAGATTAAGCGACTAGTCAGCAGCAAGCAGTTCCCTTTATAATTAAGTGGTTTAAATTCAACGCGAGGTGAACTTTGAAATATGCAGCCCTAGCGATGCTTATAGTGATTAATTGGGTTTGTCAGCCCTTCTCCTCGAGGGCCGACCAAACGGATCCGCGCCTGAATGATCTGTTTGCTCAACTACTTGTACAAGATAACAACATTGCCCTGCGTGGGATTGAGTCGCAGATTTGGGAAATATGGCTAGCTTACCCAAACCCCGATGTAGAGCGTTTAATGCTGCTCGGGACTGCAAGCATGAATGCCCAAGCCACATCTGATGCCCTACTTATATTCTCACAGCTCACCGAGAGTTTTCCTAACTATGCAGAAGCATGGAATAAGCGCGCCACCTTGTACTATATGTTGGGCGATCTAGATGCCTCGATTTCTGATATTGAAAAAACCCTTGCCCTGGAGCCGAGGCATTTTGGCGCGTTGTCAGGTCTTGGCCTAGTGTACATTCAGCGCAATGAATTGAGAAAAGCCAAACAGGCATTCGAAGACTTAGTCGCCGTTCACCCCAACAGCACCAACGCCCAGACCAATCTAGATGCGGTGAATGAGAGCCTAAGGCTGAATGTGATCTAAGCGGACCAGCCATTACCCTTGAGTATGAAATCCTAGACACAAAAAAGGGGCCGGCAGTTTATGCGGGCCCCTTTTTACGCACCTGAATAATGTCAGATGCGAATTACCACTTTTACTGGCGCGTACCAGTGACAGCGAAGTCACCAAAGTCACTACCAAAAGCGCCGGCAACCGTGTCGCCTTCTACTGTACCGTTGAACTCAAGTAGCAGTGTTTGGCCTTGGGCATCAACTTCTGCTTCAAAATTCATTGAGTTGCCATCGAATGTTATGCCAGAGATTGGCGCTTCACCCAGACCTTGAGCAACCATAAGACCAGAACCGTCTGCATTAACTGTTAAAACTGCAGGCAACGCACCTAAAGGCGTATTCATCTCAACATCCCAAACACCTACAGCTGGGGGTACGCTAGCAGCACAACCAACTAGAACAGCAAGAGACAGTATTAATAAACCGCTTACTAATTTTTTCATATCTTATTTCCACCTTTTAAAATTCAAATGCTCAACCTGTTTCACAAATAAAGACTGGCAATGCTAATTATCACCGCTTTTAGCAGTTTACCCCCAACTCCCGCTTGAGTGGAGTCGCCTCGTTTGTTAAACGCTGCGCATATTCTCCCGTTAATTGTGCCCGAGTCAACTGCAATAGCCGCCGTTTTTCACTCTTTTTACCTCGATTTGCTCTTCATTCGCGCATTATGTTGCCTGCCACTGGCGTATTGTTGAGATATGGAGAAGAGACGGCTCAAAAAGCAGGCAAGTAAGGGTAGTGCTCGAGGCGGCTAGCTGGTTTTCTCGGTGCTGCCAAAATAGGCCAGAGGCAAGGTTAATAACGATGGCCGGCTATGGGAGTCGAGGTAGGCTTGTATCCTAGGGCGTGTTTCGATCTGGTGTTTGAACTCACAAAGCGATTTGAATTGAGCTAAAGTGCCGGGCGAGAATGGCCTGATAGAATCCAAAATATGGAAGGCAAACAAATCGATATAGGTTAGCCCCTCGCCTACCCAATACCCACTATCGCAAGAATTAGAGTAATAAAATCGGCTAAGCCCATTTAACAAGTCTACCAATTCTGTCTGTTCAAACTGACTACGCTTTGCTTCGAAATCTCGATCCCAATAAAAATCAAACAGGACATCCTGTGCCGTAATCAACAGGTCATGGGCCCGCTCGCAGCGCTGGCGCTCAACTGTGGACGTTCCCATTAGTTTTAATTTGCGAGCCACATGGCGGTAGATTTCAGATACGTCGTTAAGAAAGGTGTCGCCCTCTTCATAGACAGGCAGCTGGGCAATTGTGAAATTTGATTTGACGCTTGGCCAATCGCTGATACTGATTCGCCGCTCGTTAAAACTTGTGCCAGTTTCTGCCATCATCAAACGAACCAGCTCACCACGTTCTCGTACGTCGAGATAGGTGAGCTTAGGTATAAACTCAGCAGCCAGCATAGGGTTTAAAGCCGCTAATAAACTAGCTCTAAACTCGTGTGGTCCAGGAATGGAGTTGCGCATAGTGCAGATTCCTTTTCAGATTCATCTGGTTCGACTAAGCGTTAAGCAGTGCAAAGAATACTGACGCCTTGGCAATGCTCGGGATCACTCAGTGTAAAGAAGACCTAATTTTACCTGTTGAAAATGGGGAATTTTGAGTGCCCCGTCACACTATAGTCACCACGCGAGGCGTAAAATTTCCAAAACGTGATCTGCGCACGTTATCGCTCGAGGGTTATTTTTTACAACTGGATGGGCAAAGGCCCTATCGGCTATTGTTTGCAATTGGCTTTGTTGCACACCGGCGGCAGCCAAACTCGTGGGTAAACCCAAGCTTTTGATAAGCTGCTTAACGCACTCGTGAGCGGGCTGGCCTGTGCTGCCTAAAGAGGTAGCAATGTCTGACTGCCGATCGCTGTTTATTTCGACGTTCCATTCCAAAACAGCGGGCAGCATAAGGCAAGAAGTAATGCCATGGGGCAATCCGCAAAGGCTGCCCAGAATGTAACCTATACCATGGCTTGCGCCGTGAGAAATTGTGCCTAAACCACAGCATGCTAACCAAATACCTGTTTGGTTGGATAGCCTTGCTGCGGTACTTGTCTGATTGGTATAGGCCTCGGGCAGGGATGTGGCTAATAGTTTGATGCCGGCAAGAAACTGACTGCCCACATAGGGGTGGCAATCAGCCGAGCAATACCCTTCGATGGCATGGTCTAGAGAGCGAATGGCGGTGGAGAACCACAACCACTGGGGCGTTAACAAGACTAATTCAGGGTCATAGATAATGGCACTGGGGCAGAGCCGCGGCGCCCTATAGCCTTCTTTAGCCGAGTGCTGCGTATCCAATACTCCCGCGTTATTACTGAATTCAGCGCCCGACAAAGTAGTAGGCACAGCGATCTGTCGGATTTTTGGCGGCTTTGCAAAATAGCTTGGGTCGCCAGCGCGACTGCCACGGCCTTGACTGCCCTGGGCGTAGTGAAGCAACTCCGCTGCTGTCGTTACCTCTTGATCCATTGCCAGTTGAATGACTTTGCAAGCATCGATCACCGAACCGCCGCCAATAGAGACTAATAAGTCGGCCTCAACCTTACGGGCAACACCCAGGCCAGCTAGAACATCTTCGCGGGGGGTATGGGCTCTGATTCCGCAAAAGACCTCAACCCGGACTACGTTGCCGCATTTTAGAATAGCCGCAGCAAGCGCTGAAAAACCATCACATTGCTGCGCTAAGGTCGCTGAAGCGACAATCAAAACGCTAGCTACCTGCTGCTGTGCAATTAGTTCAGGCAGAGCCTGATTGACAGAGAACCCAGCCCGCACTGAATCCAAAGCAAAGTAGTCGAAGCTTATTGGGCGGTGATTTGGCGCTGTATTCATGGTTTTTATCCTTCGACTGGGCTTCACTTAGACTCTGCCTTTGCCCTTGCTTGGCGCAACAACACCAACCCGCGTCGCAAAGTCGAGCATATAGGAGTAAAATGCGCGGCAGTTTTAGTATTTAACACTCCATTGGGGAAAATGGACATGGCAAAATTCAAAGTAAATGGCGTTGAACACGATCTAGACATAGAACCTGATATGCCCCTATTGTGGGCTATTCGCGACGAGCTAGGTATGACTGGTACTAAATTTGGCTGCGGCATTGCCTCTTGCGGAGCCTGTACGGTGCATATCAACGGTAGCGCGGTAAGAAGCTGCGTGCTTCCGGTGTCTGCCGTTGAAGGCCAAGAAGTTACCACAATTGAAGGATTGGCTTATGCCGCTGCTGGGGCCAACCTTTCGGCCCCCTCAATTAGCGCAGTTCAGCAAGCATGGATTGACCACCAAGTGCCTCAGTGTGGCTACTGCCAATCGGGCATGATTATGGCCGTGTCGTCTCTACTGGCCAGCAACCCCAACCCAAGCGATGCCGAAATTGATGCCGGCATCACCAATGTGTGCCGCTGCGGATCTTACCCTCGCGTCCGTAAAGCCATCCGCGCGCTTGCGAGCGCATAAGGAAGCCACTATGAAAATTTCTAGAAGACGCTTTATCCTCAGCAGCGCAGTCGTTGGCGGCGGAGTATTAATTGGTTACTCGGCCACACGCCCAAGCAAGCATAGAATCGCTAACCGTGACCTAGCCCAGAACGGCGAACACTATGTCACTTCATTCTTGAAGCTAGATCCAGATAATCGAGTGACCGTGTATGTACCTCATGCCGAAATGGGCCAAGGCATTCATACCTCTCTTGCCATGATGGCCGCCGATGAAATGGACGCTGACTGGGAGCTGGTCAATATTGAACAAGCTCCTGCCACCGACCTTTTCGCCAATGGCGCTGTCATCAAAGGCTTCGCAGGCGAGTTTGGCTTGCCGGGCTTCTTAATGGGCCTAGTCAATGTTAGCGCCACGAAAATCGCTGAAATCGCCAACATGCAAATTACCGGTGGCAGCTCCTCGGTGCGTTTCACTGGCAACACTGCCATGCGAACTGCCGGCGCCGCAGCAAGAGAAATGCTAATAGACTGCGCGGCCCAGCGCTGGGGCGTGCCAGCTGAAGAATGCACTACTGCACTGAGCTATGTACAGCACAATGCCAGCGGCCGCTCGTTGAGCTATGGCGAGCTTGCTAATGATGCTGCCGCGATGGAGCCACCCACTAACCCTGTACTGAAAGAAAGGTCTCAGTTCAATATCATGGGCAAAGCCATTTCCCGCAATGACATACCGGCTAAGGTTGACGGGTCCGCGCCTTACGGTATCGATTATCACAGTGACGACATGCTCTATGCCGCGATCCGCTTTGCGCCAGTATTTGGCACCAAGCTTGTGTCTGTGGACGCCACCGAGGCGTTAGCGCGCCGCGGAGTTAAGCGGGTTGTCGAGCTGGAAGACTCGGTAGCGGTTGTTGCCGACAGTTACTGGCGTGCGAAGGAAGCCCTTAAGCTAGTTAAGTCTGAATTTGAAACCTCAAGCAACGACAGCGTATCTTCAGCAGACATCGCGGCAAGGTTCGATGCTGAACTTGCCAGCAGCGATGGCGATGAAGATTTTGAAATCGGCGATGCTGATGACGCCATAGCCAATGCAGCGGACACTATCGAAGGCAGCTATCGGGTGCCCTATTTATCACACGCTCCAATGGAGCCAATGAACTGCACCGTGCATTTTCATGATGGCAAAGCAGATCTATGGACCAGCACTCAAGACGCCCTTGGTATTCGCGGCCGAGTTGCAAAAATTGCTGGCCTAAATGAAAACGATGTGACTTACCACTTCAGTTATGTCGGTGGTGGTTTCGGTCGACGCTTACCGTTTACATGGAATGTGATCGATCATGCCACACTCATTGCCAAAGAATTTGATGTGCCAGTGAAAACTGTGCTCAGCCGTGAAGACGATATGCAGCAAGATTACTACCGCCCCGCGGTTCACAGTAATTTCAAAGCCGCATTTGATTCAACTGGCCGAGTGTTAGCATGGCACAACCGTTTCACAGGCCCTATTCAGGTGGCAGGTGCCTCACACATACCCTACGCGATTGATAATCAGTCAATTCGTGTCGTCGAAGGTGAGACTCACGTGCCCATCGCGGCCTGGCGAAGTGTTGACCATTCCCAGCAAACCTTCTTCACTGAATCATTCATTGACGAGATGGCTCACCGCACAGGTGTGAACCCTTACCAATTTAGAATGGATTTATTGCACAAGCACCCGCGGCACCAGAAAGTGTTGCAAGTGGCGGCTGAGGCAGCTGGCTATGGCCAAAACCTGCCTGAAGGCCACGCACTTGGAATAGCAGTGCAAGAAAGCTTTGGCAGTATCTGTGCTCAAGTTGCAGAAGTATCAGTCGGTGAAAATGGCGAAGCTCGAGTGCACAAAGTAACTGCAGCAATCGACTGTGGCTGGGCGGTCAATCCTGATACCGTCGAAGCACAAGTTGAGAGCGGCATTATTTTCGGCTTGACCGCAGCCCTTTACGGTGAAATCACAATAGAGAACGGCCGTGTTGCCAATAATAATTTCCCTGACTATGAAATGGTCCGCATGGCCACGTCACCAGAAGTGGAAGTTCATATTATTGAATCAGGCGAAGCCTTAGGCGGCTTGGGCGAACCTGCCACGCCTCCGATTGCGGCAGCAGTTGCCAATGGCCTGTACATATTGACTGGTCAGCGAGTCCGTGAACTGCCTCTTAAAAAGCATGACTTTTCACGTACTAATCCGATAGCATCTGCGTAGACGTTTAGCTTAAAGCACGGTCTGAAAAATAGGGCTCGGGTAGCCCTATTTTTTTGCCCAACTATTTTTCGCCCAGCTGTTTTTCGCCCAGCTGTTTTTACCCAACTATTCATTAATAATCACTACTAGCATTACCTTAGCTTATGACCATTTTCTGTCGATTGACCAAGTTACTGCTGGCCATAACTGCTGGGATTACGTTGGCCGCCTGCCAAAGCTGGGTAACGCAGCCCCCACTGCTTTACCTAGATGCCGAGCTGCAGCAATGTATCGATCTGGCACATGAGTTTCAGCAGGCTGTGAGCGAAAGCCACGCTAACAATGCTGGGGTAAGTTCAGTTGCTAGGCTACCGTTTTTAGCCACCAATCGCTTTCACTCGGCGTTAGCTAAGCAAGCCGAAACCCCTGCTCAGATTGAAGAATGGGTGCAAATGTCAGTCAGCTTAGGCATAGAGTTTAGGAGCTACGAAAATCGCGATTTAGTCCTGCCATGGCCAGACAATAAACTGGCGCAGCTAGGAAGCTGCGCGCAGATGTTTGCCAGCTCATCGCATTATTTAAACCAGCGACAACAAGCCGTGAGTGAACACCCCGCGTATAACGACAACTACAGTACGCTGCCCCAATGGCTCGGCTTGTTGCCAATGCTACGGCCCGTGTTTAAGGCGCAGATCGATAAACTTCATCGCGAAGAAAAACGTTGGTTTGCCGAAGACCAGAAATTCGACTCGGCTTTAGTCTATGGTCTTCACAACCAATCCACTGTGCCACCTTACGGCTTAGAAGAATGGTTTAATCAAAGCTATGCCGCCAGCCCGCTTCGCCTGCCGAGGCTGAGCGATTCACAGTTAGCCATGCTGTTTGAACTGCATGCCCCGCAGTTTGAAATTGAAACCCTTGCCAATCGCGATAAATTAGGAACTCCAGGGTTTGTCAACTCACGCACTGCAGTCGATACAGCCAGCGCGGTTGCGTATACCTTGCCTTCCTATACACGCTTTGGTGGGCAAAATTTACTGCAGCTAAACTACGTAGTGTGGTTTCCCGAACGCGGGCCCGTGCGACCGATCGATTTATTCGCCGGAAAAGTCGATAGCCTGATTTGGCGGGTTACCTTTGATGAGACTGGACAGGTGCTGCTGTACGACAGCATTCACAGCTGCGGCTGCTATCATAAATACTTTCTCGCCAGCGATAAGGTTAGGGCAAGACAACCGGCTCTTTCTGCCGAGCCTGCTAACCTTATTCGCCTCGTGGACCTGAACCCCAACCAAGGTCTGCGGCTCATAGTTAGCAGTAACGAGCACTATATTGTGGGCCTAGAGCCCCTCAAACAGAACGCTGAGATTGACTATACACTGGCGGAATATTCGGCCTTGTTTGCTGTGCCAAACGGCGCTGGCAACAAGAGCTGGTTTGGCCCAACCGGCATTATCAAAGGCAGCGAAAGACTTGAACGGTTTACTCTATGGCCTACCGGAAT
>JBLGBD010000073.1:0-15172 GCA_047617585.1 Pseudohongiellaceae bacterium
AGTAAATGGGCGGAAATACCCGGCATTAATTCATTCATGTTCATGCGCTCCGGCCTAGGTCGTGGTGGTGATGGTCAGCCGGTGCAGTTTGTGATTGGTGGACGCAGTTACGAAGAATTGGTGCAGTGGCGTGATTTGGTGATCGAGCGGGCGAATGAAAGCGGCTTGTTTACTCGGGTTGATTCAGACTTCAACGAGACTAAGCCTAGCCTGACTATCAGTGTGGATAAAGTAAGAGCCGCTGACCTTGGGGTTTCTATTCAATCCATTGGCCGTACGTTACAAACCATGATGAGTGAGAGCCGGGTAACTACCTTTGCCAGTGGTGGTGAAGAGTATGATGTGATTCTTCAAGCGGAAGACGAACAGCGTGCTACGCCAGACGATATTACGAATATCTATGTACGTTCAGATACCACCGGCGAGCTTATTCCTTTATCCAATGTGATTCAGGTGGAAAATTCAGCCGGGCCAACTTCGCTGCGTCGATACAACCGCATCCGCGCCATCACTATTTCGGCCGGCCTTGCGCCGGGCGCTGATCTGGATACCGGGCTAAAGTTTTTAGAAAATGTAGTTGCAACCGAGCTGCCGGAATATGCGCAGATAGACTACAAAGGCGAGTCGTTGGACCTTAAGTCTTCGTCGGGAGGTTTAACGCTGATCTTTGGTTTGGCACTGCTGGTGGTTTTTTTGGTTCTCGCAGCGCAGTTCGAAAGCTTTATTCACCCGCTGATAATCATGACCACTGTGCCACTGGCAATTTTAGGCGCACTGATTGGTTTACTGCTAACCGACAATTCGTTGAATATATATTCCAACATCGGCCTCGTGATTTTGGTAGGTATTGCTAGCAAAAACGGTATTTTGATTGTTGAGTTTGCGAATCAGCTGCGTGATGAAGGTAAAGAATTTAGCAAGGCGTTAGTTGAGGCGTGCGATATAAGACTGCGGCCTGTTCTGATGACAGCGATCTCTACATTGGTTGGCGCAATCCCACTTATTTTGGCCACCGGCGCAGGCTCAGAAAGTCGTATACTTTTGGGAGTGGTTATTTTCTCTGGTGTGTTGATGACAACAATCACTACTCTGTTTGTAGTGCCTGTTGTTTACAACCTCATCGCTAGAAACACCGGCTCACCTGAGGCTGTATCTAGAGTCCTTGAAAAGCTACAAAAACAAGAAAACCAGTTTACCCAAGCTCAAACGGAGTAAGCAATATACCCCGCTATCGCTACTGTGCGCCGCGGGGTATTTTTTCTTGCCATTGGCGGCGGCGGATTTCTCCTCGCTCGTTGCTCAAAACCCGGCGAATGTGTAAATCGAAAAATTCTGTGTCTGAATTTAGCCTTATCTCAGTCCGGTAACGCACCGAGCCCCCTTCACGGCCATCATCCAACAAGTACTCGGCCCAGCCTTCAAATTCGGTGTTGGCGGGGTTGTCGTTGTCTGCTCTGTGGCACGTGTGCCGGGTTGCTTCTATGCGAGCATCGCTTAGCTGGTACTCAACGCCGCTACTTCTGACAAAGCTCACAGAGTTCGTCTCAGCATTTTCAACAACTTCACTTCTCCTTGGATGCTCAGGCACCGGGCCTAAGGCAATAATACTGGGATCCAAATAATTGGAAGCCATGCCAGTGTTCATAGTGATGGCTGTGGCTGTCTTTTTGCCGGTCCAAATAGGTAGGGTGAGTTTGGTGGCGAGAGTGTTTACGAACAGCTCACTGGCCGTCAGAGTGGCGGACGGCCAGAACATAGGAAACGCGCCGTTCGAAACGGCTAAGCGAATTTTATGCCCGGGTTTGAAAGTCCATGTGGTCATTCGCAGCGGCAAAGTCAGTGCCATGGTCTGATTCGATTGAACGGTTTCTGTGGATAACGTGGATTGTCGCAGCTGGCTGTTGATTGCGCCGCCGGTGATTAATGCAACACGGCCATCGGGTGCGAGGTCTTCTAAACGCACTATCGGATTGCCATCGTAGGCGTTGCTGGATGCCAGCAAACTTACTTCAGGGATTCCCACTAAGGTTAATTCAGTTTCCATAGCGGCACTATCGAATACTATTGCGTTGACGTCCGTTGCCGTCATATCTGGCAGTAGTTCGCCCTACCATTTCCCCAGAGCGCATAAAGCCGGTCATATAATTGATGCTAAGAATGTATTCATCGATGCCAAAAATACCGTCGGTATAGTGAACATCGTTGCTATACAGATCGTCCGAGGCATGGGCGGCTAAAACTCCTTTTAGTTGAGGCGGGCTTCGCAATGCCGTTTGGATAGCGTTAAAGCCGCCCCAAGAAATACCCCACATGCCGACATTGGCATTGGTAAATGGCAGCTCGGAAAGCAGTGCTATGACCTCAACTGCGTCATCAATCTCTTGCACGGAGTATTCACGGGTTGGGGTAAGCCAGCTATCTTCGATACGGTAGGGAAGATCATTTTCCGCGCCAAAGCTACTACAGCTTAAGCCTAGCGTAACCGCTAGGCTTAAGCTTGCCAGTATTTTATTCACGGCGTGGAATTAAGATTGGCCTTGTTGGTCCAGAAGATATCGATAGCGCCTAGGCTATTATCGGCGCGGGTTGAAAACCAAGTAATAGTGTCCGAGCCCGGCGGCAAGGCAGGGCACATATCAGCCGCCGCGGTATTTACCTGAGGGCCTAAATTGCTAGCAGCACCCCAGGCGTTTTCACCTTGTGCCATGGCGCTCCAAATATCCATGCCGCCAAATCCACCCGGGCGAGCCGAGGAAAAATACACGCGGCCATCGGTGTCTTGGCTAAAATGGAACTCTTCGGCGGCAGTATTGATATTGGGGCCCTGGTTAACAGGGGTGGTCCAGTTGCCCGCAGCATCTGGTTTCGAGCAATAAATATCAGAACCGCCAAACCCGCCAGGTTTGCGGCTGGCGAAACAAAGGGTTTCCCCGTCCTGCAATATGGCGGGACAATGCTCGTCGCCAACGTCGGTACTAATGGGAAAACCGACTAGTTCGGGCTCACTCCATTGGCCGTTAATCTTCCGCGTGATAAACAAATCGTTGTTGTTGCGCGGCGAAGTGGTGGCCGTGCGGTCGGACTTAAAATAGATGGTGTTGCCATCGGCAGTAATCCAAGGCTCTCTGTCGTCGCCTAGGCGCAGCGGGTCGACGATAGTCGCTGGTGCGGCGTTAATAGGAATACCCATATTTACCGGCGTATTCCAGCTGCCGGTGTTTTCATTGAATGTAGCAATGTACAAATCTTTTGGGTCGCCTGGTGCCACTGCCATGTCTTGTCTGGCGCTGCAGTACACCATGGTGCCGTCAGCGGCGAACGAAAGCTCACCCTCGGCCCACATAGTGTTGATAGGTGCGCCAAAATTATGTACCGCCAAACTTACCCAGTCATCCTCGGCTGCAAAGCTTAGGTTGAAGAAAAGGGCGATGAGGCAGCTTGTTACGGCACTGACTATTTCTTTTCTGTACTGTCTGTTCATGGAATTCACCTAGCCTGCAGATTGAACCTGAAATGACCACCAATGGCCCGGGCGCATAGCGCTTGGGTCAGGTGTTGGATTAACCGGTGCGCCGCCAAAAGTTTGCAATTTACTCACCCTTGCTTGCCAAGCGGCATCGAGTCTCGCTGGGTTGGTGACTCGGTTTAATGTCACTGGATAAACTATGCCATTTAAGCGCATGACCGCCGTTTCATTCTCCCCTACTTGGCGAGCCCAATATTTTTGCTCACAGGTAGAGCAGCTCAAAAACAGCTCACCTTGGGGGGTAGACATGCAGTTTAAATTGATTGAGTGGGGACGCATGCCCGCATAAATTTGCAGCTGGCACAGGGCCACATCGTTGGCAAAATTCCAGTCGGTGACAGGCTCAGCGGCCCTCTCGCCAAACAAGAAACCGCCGGGCGTGCGCTCACAGGGACAAACAGAGGAGTAAATCATGAAGCCTGCGAAAACCGTGATCACTAAACCGCCCAAGGCGGCAGCAACTATTTTAATCAGTCTATTGAAATTACTGGTCGGAAGAGTATCTGACATAGTGACTTCCCTTGTTGTTATGTTGACCACACTAACTCAAATAAGAGGTGGCAAAAAGGGTTTTGTCGACCTCCTAAATTGGCGGAGGGATAACTCTTATAACAGATTACATCTGTTGAGTTTCAAGCTTAAACAGATCTCGCAGAATTTTACGCCATTGGCTGTACTGTTCAGTCATTGGGCCACTCACGCCGTTGACTTGCTCGCTAAGCTTCAAGACGGCCGGGGCTAGCTCTTTATTAAAGCCAGCGGCAAGCTCTCTGAACTCCTGCTCATAAATTTTGCTCCAGCGGAATCTATCATAGCGCTGCATAAGTGACAGATAGGTGCGTTCAGATTCAAAATTATCGATGTCATATTCAGCAATTTGCTGGATTACTCGCTCGTCTTCGGCTATCTGGTCATGGGAGTAGCGCCGCCAAATAACGTAAGAAGGCTGCATTTCTTCATAGAGGGCTTCGTAATACTCATCTACGGTGTCGATGAAAACACCATGTCTGAGGCGCATTTCGGCAACTCTCGCAAGCATTGGGTCGTTTTCTGCCAACAGGCTGTTCACAGTAAGTAAACCAGCCTCGGTTTCGCTCAGAGTATGGGCGAAAGTCTCGGGCGAAAGGTCGCGGGCATACACCATTTCTGAGACGCGCTTGATATTCACCAGTTCATTAGTCGCCAGTGCTTGTCTTATGGCTAATAAATCATTAGCTACCTGATCGTATAGATCTTGAAACGGGTCCGTAAAACTATTTGGATCAAATCGGTTGCCAGGTGTGTAGCGTCGGGCTTCGGGGTAGTCTTCAAGGGTCGTGGTATCGGCATAGGTTTTTCTCAGCCACTGCCGACCGCTGCTGTCTACTGCGATGACTTCAACCTCTAAGCGTTCGCCATCGGACCGCAGCACAGTGCCGGAAATTTGCAGATCTACCGACGGATCATCTTGAGGCAACACTCGTACTGCTCCCCACTCATTGGCGTCTAGTAAAGTATTGCGCAGCACATAGGGTAGGTAGTTAACCTCGTTTTCCCGTATTTCAGAAAACACCCACTCGCCGAAACGTTCATAGTCGCTGGCGTTGAGCCGGTTAGCAAAGACCCTTATGCCAATTTCCAGCTGAATTTCTTCAGGTGGCGGGTTGTTAGTAGCCTGCAATTGAACCTCACCCACCGATGGCAGCAGTATTTCTGGTATTGGTGGGGGTGGGGTTTGCGCGCACGCAGCCAGCAAGATAATAACGCTAACTAAGCCGAGAGTTTTGGGTAAGGAGTATTGCATTGGCTGTGGGCTACTCTAAAGGGGTGACCTTGCTGCACACTTTGCCCCGACTCAAGGTTTGGATGCAGTTGAAGTCATCCGTTGGTGAATCGTATCGAGTAAATGCCTGAACTAAATTGAAAGGTGCCGAGCGCTTAGTTTGAATGGTTGTTACCATGCGCAGCAGTTCTGTATCTGAAGCCACAGAAAATCGATGAGTAATCTCAAGATCATCCGGCAGCGAGAGACTAAACACCAACTGGGTTCTATCCCACACGCAGACTTCTGTGCCGTGCGCGCTGGCAAAGGTTTGGTGGACACCATTGTCTAAGCTGCAAACCAAAGGCGCTTCGCCATCACGCTCGATGCGAACCTGATTGCGATCTTGAAAAATCTCCATGGTAGTTTGACGAGAGATATACTCTGCCAGTCGGGCCATGTCGACTATGCTAGTGCCGCGGCCGCCGCTATTAAGGTTAATATTACCCAGGGACATCGCTGGGCCACCGCCAGTACTAGCCCCAGCGCGTTGGCTGGCAGCCTGTTCTTGGCGCAGGCGCATCATACGGTTTAGCTCGTCTCGCCAAGTATCGCTGCGGCGGAAGTCCTTTTCCCAAGAACCGGCAAAGTCGAGCCGCAGGGGGGTGTCTAGGTCTAAAAACGGCAGGTCGTCCTGTGCCATAGCTGGGGCTGCGAGAAATAGCATAGCTCCTGCCGCAGCCCACCATGACGTGAGTTTCTGCGGCACCCCGATTACTGCTGTGAGTGAGGTTTTCATTTGATGGCTATGTTTTAACCCAGACTTGATCATTATACGAATCAAATGTGGATAACAGTCGGTTGATTGCCTTTAGTAAGCGTCAGAATACAAGATTGCGTACTTTAAACCAATTAGGCAGAAGAGAAAAACTGGCTTTTAGCGTACTTAGCCATTGGACAATCCACTTTCACGCTCTTATCCTCTGCTTAAAGCATAAATGCGTCTGGCCCGGCTCAGGCCAGAGCGTATCCAGTTTCAATCTTGATAACTAAGGACCGTCACAATGGCTCACACTTCACTTAACAGGTCCGCTATTTTTTGTGCCTGGTTGTTTGCCGCCGCATCAGTTCAAGCCCAATCGCCTCAGAATCTTGTCCGAGACTTCTGGCAGGCAATCAGCACTGAAGACTTTAGTCTAAGTGAAGCGGCATTGCTCGGTGCTGCGCCAGATCCTATGGCGCTTTATGGTTTGATGCAGGCAGGCGCAAGTTATAGCTCCGAGGTAGAGCGGGGTGTCATCGAAAGTGACCGCTACGACTCACAAGGCGTGCGTTACCCCTATGCCTTTCTCATCCCAGATAGCTACGATCCGGCTAAGGCCTACCCCGTGGAATTTATGCTTCACGGCGGCGTTGGCCGACCCAAGCATGAGCCCGGCGAGAGCCTGTGGCGCAGCGGTTACGACGGCTTAAGAAAGGAAGACCGCATTATTGTCGTGCCGGGTTCTTGGCGTGAAGCCTATTGGTGGCAGGCGGGCCAAGCCGATAACCTACCGGCACTGCTGCGCCTGCTAAAACAGTCTTACAATGTGGACGAAAATAGGGTCACCATGACAGGGGTATCCGATGGCGGCACGGGCGCTTACTTTTTTGCTTTTAAGCAGCCGACCCAATGGGCAGCGTTCTTACCTTATATTGGCCACCCTGGGGTGCTGCGAAATGCCAACAGCGGCGGTGGCTATAAACTATTTTTTGAAAACCTGAAAAACAAACCAATGTATATTGTTAACGGCGAAATAGACCGGCTTTACCCAGCTTCAGCTGTCAAACCTTTCATCGATGTTTTGGAACAAACCAAGGCTAACTATACTTGGGTGGTCATCGAAGGCGGTGGCCACAACACTCAGTGGCTACCCGAAGAAACCCCAAAAATTGAAGCCTTTAAAACCGCTAACCCCAGAGACCCGTTACCAGATAATCTGCAGTGGGTGACCGACCGGGTAGATCGTTACAATCGCAATCATTGGCTTGTTGTCAATCAGCGCTCAAAACAAGGCTCGCCTGCCGTTGTAAAAGTAAGCCGCAACGGCAATCAGTTCGATGTCATGGCTGATGGCGCCGGGGAATTTACCCTGCTGCTCAGTCCAGGCGAAGTGGATTTCGATAGGCCAGTAAAAGTTGTGGTTAACGGTGAGTCGCTGTTTGATGAAACTGTTGAAATGAGCACATCTACACTTTTTAAATGGTCCAGAGGCGATTTGGATAGAAGCATGCTTTTCTTAGCAGAGGTGACGATCGAGGTGCCATAAGCTAAACGTTTTTTTAAAACCATTAAGTCAAAAAGACTTCCCTGCCCAAAGAGATCGGGCTAGACTGCCGCTAACTTCGTTATTTAATGAGAGTCGGAGGTCGCAGCCATACGCTTAGCTTTGATAGCGTTAGTACTTACGCTTTTACACCCAGCCGCAGTAGTTGCTGATACTGAATTTGAAGGCAGCATTCCTGTTGACCTTGTAAAGCTGTTTGTTGGCAACCCAGGATACGGCGAGACCAAAATATTCAGCGATGTGATGGATGCCTTTCCCCAGATTGAAATACCCTCAGGTTTTGATGTTCTAGCGAGTATGGATCGGGGCTACGGACTAACGGTGTATTTGCGCACCGCTGTGGCCGAAGACAGTGCGACTGAGGCCTTAACTGACGCGCTCACCGCCGCCGACTTCAAGGCGTTTGAGATCCCTTACGATTTTGGCCCGGACAATGGGTTTGTTTCTGCCAAAGCGCCAGCCCGAGTGCGCAATAGCCGCTACTGCAATGACTCACAGGGCTTTATCTCAGTTTCCTTTGCCGAAACCGGCTCGATGACTACGACTACCTTATCGTCATCGCCAAGCAATGACAGAAGGAGCTGTGCGGAGCAATTAGAAGAGCAGCTAGCAAACTTCAATAGTCGAGCACAGCGACGGGATGACTCAGCGCGGCAGTACTTGCCGAGAATGGAGCTACCCGAACAGGAGCAGAGACGAAGCTATACACCATTTATCGGCATGTCGGGCTCATCTAACTCCCGCAACGGTATCGAGGTTAGCGCATCTTTAACAAGCGATAGCCCAATTGACGAAGTGTTCGAGCATTTTGAGTCGCAAATTGAAGCACAAGGTTGGACAGTGGATTCTCAAAACGTCGGCACCGCCAGCGCTTTCGGAAGCTGGATGCGCACCCCAGAGCCAGACCTAGATTTGATTGGCACCTTAAGCATAATTCAATCCAGCGCAGACACCTATGACCTAAAGTTTAACTTAGTAACTCCCGGCCGAGCCAACAACTCAAACGGCACCTTCTTCTCCAATTAAGATCAAAAAATCGAAAGGGTCAGAGAAAAAATCAATGGGGTCAGAGAACTTGCTGTTGAAGTACAACAGTCTCAGCTAACGGCAAAGTATTGCATGTTGATGGCAGATCACCCTTTCCGCATTCTCGACATTTAGTGAGAATCATTTTGTATTAGGCGGTTATTTGGCACAGCTGCGGGACTGTGGTGGATCGTCGATAAGGAAAGTTGGCAATACTAACCAGCGATATCTCAAGGTCGCCACCCGAAGCCTGTTCAAACTGCCGTAAGTCAATGTCTTGTCTGATTGGCAATTAGTGAAAATGTCGGTCGACCACTTTGCCAAACTGTTGTATTTTTACCCTGACCCCTTTAATCCGCTGTAATGGAGATTGTGTTTGAAACGAAATATTCGACGACATATCGATGCTGGCCTTACCGGCGTAGGTATTGCGGTAGTCTTTAGCTCTATTATTTTGGGCACATCGCTGGATATACGGGCCCAGATGCCAATCGCGCTGTTGGGCGTGCTGTTGATGGAGGCAGGGATATGGGGGTTGGCATCTAGATTTGTGCCGAATCAGCGTAAGTACACTAAGCTGCGTGGAGAGGGCGATAACATGCTTCATCTTATTCGTGAGCTAAATGCCGCCGCGATTGCTAAAGAGCGCGGTGAAGAGGATTCGAAGCGGTTTCAGGAAACGCTTGCGGCCATGCATGACTCGGTGATTAAGATGTCAGGTCTTGCCAATGTTGATAAAGACCTTGAAAAAGGAAAAGAAGCATAAGAATCAGACTGACAGAGCGGCGGCTTGTCACGGCTGAGTTTCAAATCGCTAAATTGGCTGCATAGACAGTTGTTTCTCTTTGCAACAGGTTCTTGCATCTAGGGACTGCATACCCTCTAATTGGGCTTGAATTTAAAGAGGCCTACTCATGACAATAACAACAGCAAAAAATATCCAAGCTTCTATTTTACTTACCCTTTTTATGCTTTCTGCCCCCGCATTAGGGCAAACTGGCAATGCCCGTGGCCCAATCGGTCCCAGCCCCTATGACATCGTGTCACTTTGGCATGACCCGTTTGCAGCACCAGGCTATGCGTTTGGTGGCAATTCTGGGGTGTGGGCCGAGACGCCTGATCGAATCATTATCGCCCAACGGGGCGAAACCGTACTTCCTTATCCAATCCCCGATGATTTCCTCGGCTTTGCCGGCGACATGGGGCTGAATGTGCTCCGCGATACTAGCCGCCGAACTTGGCAAAACTGTCTTTACATTGTTAACGGCGATGGTGAGGTGACTGAAATTTGGAATCACTGGGATTATCTCTGTGCCGATTCAGACGGACCAGGACCGCACCGTGTGCGCATCAGCCCCTACGATCCGGAAAAGCGTATTTGGGTCATCAACGAAACCTTTCACCAAATTTACGTCCTGTCCAATGACGGCAGCGAGCTGCTTATGACTCTGGGTGAGAAACTTGTCCCAGGCGACGACGCCACTCATTTTGCCCGCCCCCAAGACGTGGCGTTTTTGCCTGATGGCCGCATCCTGATCGCCGATGGTCTGGACAACCACCGCATTATGATTATGGACGAAGACGTCAACTATCTTGGCGAATTTGGCGGGTTTGGCGATGGCCCGGGTCAGTTCAATGGTATCCACGCATTGGGCATAGGCCCAGACGGATTGATCTTTGCGCTGGATCGCTCCGGTGGCCGCATTAATGTGTTCCGCACCACCGATAGTCCCAGTGAAGTGCAGTTTGTAAATGCCTTCGATGGCTTTACTTTGCCCCTTGATATCATCGTCAATGAAGATGATATCTGGATTACCGATCTAGGCCCGCTGCGGTTTGTGAATTTGGACTTTGAGGGTAACTACAAATACACATGGCTGGTGCCACCAGACCTTCCCGATGGTTACATAGAAGTGCATACCTTTTCAGTAGATTCCGACAGCAACCTTTATGGCGGAGATAATCAATACGGGCGTTCTCAGAAATTTGTTCCAAAACCCAACGCGGACCCTGAGCTGCTGATCAATCCACCCTGGGTTGCTAACTAGCCTCAGCCGATGCGATTTTTAAAAGCGAGTTCATTGCTCTTAGCGTGCGGAATATTTTCTGGGTCAGCGCTTGCTCAAGACAACGATATCAGGCTCAACAAAGCCATTGAGTTAATGCAGCAGGGTGAGCCTGCGTTTGGTGTGTTGTCGTTTGATTACTCCCTCAACAATGCTCGCAGCCTTTCCCGCTCAGGGCTAGACTTTATCATTATTGATATGGAGCACGCTCCGTTCGATGTGGAACGCCTGCGGCTTTTCCTGTTGGGCATGACCGACAAGCGAACTATTGCCGAGAAAGGTAATCTGCAGCCAGACGTAACCCCCATAGTGCGGATCCCAGCGACAGGCAGAGAGGAGTTTCTAGCCCAGGCCAAGCAGGTGTTAGATGTCGGTGCATTTGGGGTCATGTATCCTTCTATTAGCAATAAGGCAGAAGCCGAAATGGCAGTCAAAGCCACGCGCTATCCTCAGCTCAATGGCGCTCCAGACTATGAGCCCAACGGGCTGCGCGGGCGTAACCCCAGCAATGCTATTTGGTATTGGGGAATCAACGATTATTATGAAAAAGCTGACGTCTGGCCATTAGATCCAGTGGGAGAGCTGTTGGCTGTAATTCAAATAGAAACCGCCGAAGGGGTGGAGAATATTGAACAGATACTCAGCGTACCTGGTGTGGGCGTTGTCTTCATTGGGCCGTCAGATCTAAGTGCAGACATGGGATTTGCGAACGCCGATGCGCCCGAAGTGGAGGCGGCGATTCAAACGGTACTACAAGAATGTCTAGCAACTAATATTCCCTGCGCCATTACCACGAATCAGCGAACGGTCGCGCAGCGGCTTGAACAGGGCTTTCGCTTTGTCACTGTCGGGCTCGATGGTGGTTTGTCCTCCAGTGTGAGTGAAGCGCTTAGGTTGGCCAGAGAAGCGGCCGGCCGCAATGCCGGCACCGAAGAAGTCGCGCCACTCAGCGCGCCCTATTGAGCTATAGCTTTTTCAACACTCCTTCTATCCTACTAAATGCTTCTTGTAGCACTCGCGGCTCTTGCCCGAAGGCAATCCGCAGATGTTTGTCCATACCAAAGGAATCCCCTGCAGCGACAAACACGCCGGTTTCACTAATTAATTTGTGCATCAAGTCAGTGGAGTTGATGGGTAAATCATAGCGAATAAATGTCACAGCGCAGGCCTGAGGCGGCGTATAGTGAAAAATCCCCTGCTGGGAATCCATCCACTGTTTCAACACCGGATAACCTTCGCGAATGTACTGTCGAGCTCGGCCAACTAACATCGGCCGCACCTGTGGCGATAGCGCGTGAGCGGCCAGATGGTTGCTAATCATTGAGGCAGTAATGGTTGAGTATTCATGCCGGCGCCAGATGTCTTCCACTGTGCCACTCGGCCCAACTATCCAGCCAATCCGAAGGCCAGGCAGGCCATAGGCCTTGCTCATAGAACCAATCGCAATCACTTTTTCATAGCGGCCAAAGAAGGAAGCGGTTTCCGCTTCTTGCTCCCGCTCAGCACCGCGATAGACTTCATCGGCAAGAATCCACGCGCCCACTTTATCTGCGGCCGCGACTATAGCGTCCATTTCGGCTTCGGTGAAAATGTGACCGGTAGGGTTGTTAGGGTTCACCACTGCAATTAGCTTGGTCTTGCTACTAACCTGCCGATTTAGATCATCAATATCCAGTGCCCAGCCCTGCTGAGAATCCAAGCGAAACGGTTTAACCCTCACGCCCATATTTTCTGCAATGCCCCACACCTGCTTATAGGTTGGCGTCACGGTGGCTATTTCATCCCCTGGGCGGAGCAGGGTTTGTATCACGATCTGATTCGCCTCGGCAGCGCCAACTGTCACTAATACGTTGTCAACGTTCGCACGTTGATACAACACAGCAATCGCATTCCTTAGCTCCGGTATGCCATTGACATGGGGGTAATTAATTTCCAAATCTAGCAGCTTGTTTTTAAGCGCGCGATCATCCCCGATCAGTTCTTTCAGTTTTATCGGATGTACACCGCTTTCTGTCAGGTTTATTTCAACTTTTTGCTCCCAAAGGGATTGCGAGTATTCCAAATCGAATACTTTAAAATTGTCTGCGCTATTGTCTATTTTCATTGGGCTGAAAAATACCTCCTTCAGTTGCTCACGCGTAAAAGTTGACGGCCTAACTCTGCTAGAAAAGGTAGGCCAATCTCATTGTATTCACAATTGTCATCATTAAAGGTTTGGTTTTCGTTGACCAGTACCGTTGCCGTGATAATGTATTCTTTACTGGTCAGAGTGTTTTTAATATAGGCGCAGTGGGTAAGTGTGCCGTAGGCAAAGCCTACCTTGTTGTAAATTTTTATGTGCCCAGGCAAAGGCTCTCGGCTATCACCAAACAAGAAAAATCTAACATAACTATCGTAGTACTCATTGCGGTCGAAACCGGCTTCATAGGGCAGGGTCTGCTTTATTCCTAACACAAACTCCCTGTCTGTCGCGGCAAGGTGAAAGCGTTGGTTTTCGGCAAACAGTTCGGGAAAAATAAGTCGTTGCATAATGCCACGGTGGTGTATTCCATCTTTGCCTAAGTGCTCGAATAAACGATTGTAAGCTTGGTTATCGCTGACTAAGAAACGCTCGATAATTTCGCGCTCGAAGCTAGATGACTCTAGTTCACCCTGAACTGTAAATGGCACTTTCCTGGAAATACGGGAATCTTCCGTCAGTTTTTCTAGCGCTAGCAGTGCAATGGGAAATTTTACCGTGCGGGCGTGATAAAAATACGCTGTGTCATCAGCCCGAAACTCTTGGTCGTTAAAATTACCGCTTCCGGCATCCGTTCTATTCACTTCGGTGAATTTTATCTGAACCTCATGCTGCCGCAACTTTGCGGTAACTGCTTTGATTGCTGGCGTGTTCGAGGCCATCACGACTTCAAGCAAAAGTGGCTGAGCGCAGCTTTGCAAAACAGGCAGCAGGAAAAGAGTTAACAGACCTCGCATAGTGTTTCTCTAGTTGATCTGCTAAGAGTGTATCATCAGTTTTACGCTAAATGCTTGATCAGTTGGCGCAATAGGCAGAGCTTGCTAGACTGTTACGATCCATGATTGAACTTAACAACATTCAAAAGTCTTATGATCAAGGCAAAACCTTTGCCGTTGATAATGTCTCGCTAACCGTAGAACGGGGCGAGCTGCTTGGGCTAATCGGTGAGTCTGGCTGTGGCAAAACCACTACTCTGAAGATGATTAACCGCCTCGAAGAACCCAGTTCTGGCTCGGTATTGGTTAACGGTAAAGATATCCTCAAACAAAACCCTGAACAGCTACGCCGCAATATTGGCTATGTCTTTCAGGGTGTCGGTCTGTTTCCCCATCATAGCGTGATCGAGAATGTAGCCGCCGTGCCAAGACTGCTGCAGTGGGATAAGGATCGGATTTTGGCTCGCTGTGCGCAGATGTTAGCGATGGTTGGTCTGCCAATTGAAGAATTTGGTCACCGTAACCCCCAAGAATTGTCGGGCGGGCAACAGCAGCGAGTGGGGGTTGCCCGCGCCCTAGCGGCGGAACCCGATGTAGTGCTGATGGATGAGCCTTTCGGCGCCATCGACCCAATCAACCGAGGCGAACTGCAAGAAGAATTTAAACGCATTCAGCAGAACCTCAACCTTACTGTCATCATGGTCACCCATGATATGACTGAAGCACTATTAATGGCCGACAAAATAGCCGTGATGAAGGACGGCGCTGTTTTGCAAATAGGCACGCCAAAACAGCTTTTGAATCACCCTGAGCACGATTATGTGAAAAAGCTTGTGGACACGCCGCGGCTGCGTGCTGATCGACTCGAGCGTCTCCTGGGAGACTAGCTCGGGTTGCAAAGTGGCGCCGCAAAAAGCTTGGTCAATTCGGTGTCATAAGACTGCCCTGACAAGACAGCGAGAATAATAATGAATACAAATCTGCAGGAGCAATTGCTGCTGCTGCCAACCTACTTTCAGGGGCACCTAGTGTTAACCCTAGCCGCCCTAGGCCTTGGTATTTCGATTAGCATTCCAATAGGCATTTGGGCGGCGCAGTCTCGCTATGCCAAGCAGCCCCTGCTTACCATCGTTGGGATTATCCAAACCATTCCGAGCATTGCTATTCTAGCCCTCGTAGTTGCCATGCTTGGGGGGCAGATAGGGGTGCTCCCTGCCATTATTGCTCTCACCTTGTACTCCATGCTGCCGATTGTTCGCAATACCCTAACCGGCTTGGAAAATGTAGCCGCAGACGTGGTCGAAGCGGCTAGGGGCATTGGTATGTCGCCCTCGCAAATTTTGATAACAGTAAAGCTGCCGTTGGCCATGCCGGTAATTATCGCTGGAATTCGAACCGCCGCTGTCTGGACGGTTGGGCTGGCAACCCTGTCTACTTTGGTTGGTGCCACCAGTTTCGGCAACTATATTTTTACCGGTCTGCAAACCCGAAATTTAGTGGCGGTCACGGTGGGGTCTATAGCCGCTGCCGT
>JBLGBD010000074.1:0-15166 GCA_047617585.1 Pseudohongiellaceae bacterium
CTCTTGAATGGGGACGTCTGTCTTATGTGCAATTAAACTTAAATCGTTAGCCAAATAGTGTTTAGGCTGCTTGTGTTTTCTCAGCCTTACAATTGAACCGTCGGTAAGAGTTAGTTTGCCGTGGGCTCCCGCACCTATGCCGATATAGTCGCCAAAGCGCCAATAGTTTAGGTTGTGGGTAGATGGAAACTCGGGCTTGCTAAAAGCTGAGACTTCATAGTGATCGTAGCCATGGGATGACAACAGCGCTTCGCCCGCCAATTGAATATCGCCAAGGACATCGTCACTAGGTAGCCTCGGAGGTTTGCTATAAAACGCGGTATTTGGCTCGATGGTTAATTGGTACCAAGAAAGGTGGTTTGGCTTGAATCCAACAGCTGTTTCTAAATCGGCTAACGCATCAGCTTCAGACTGATCGGGCAAGCCATGCATTAGATCCAAATTAAAATTAGAGAACCCAGCAGCCACGGCAATATTGATCGCAGCCTTTGCTTGATCGCCATCATGAATGCGGCCCAACAGCTTGAGATTGGTTTCACTAAAACTCTGAACCCCTATGGATAATCTGTTAATGCCGGCATCAAAGAAGCCGCGAAATTTATTGGCCTCCGCTGTGCCAGGATTAGCCTCCAGTGTGATTTCCAAACCAGGCGCCAAAGCCGCAGTTTTATGCAAATGATCTAGGATTCTCGAAAAAGCTTGGGCCGAGAACAAGCTAGGAGTGCCACCACCAATGAAAATAGATTTGATGGTTCGACCTTGGACGAATTTATAGTCGTGATCAAAATCAGCAAGTAATTTGCTGACGTAGCTATACTCGGGAATATCAGTTTTGGCTTCGTGTGAATTGAAATCGCAGTAGGGGCACTTGCGAACACACCAAGGGATATGGATATAAAGCCCTAAGGGCGGTTGTGCCAACATCGGATTAGTTGTCTCAAGGCTTGGCCACGATGGCTTAAGGAATTTTTAACTGCCTTGTCTAATTGCGCTGAAGCACAGTCATGAGTAGGAACGTAAAAAAGCGGGTCGTAGCCAAAACCATTAACCCCGTTAGCGCTGTGCAAAATACGACCCTCCCAAGTGCCTTGGCAAATCAGCGGAGTGGGGTCTTGGGCATGCTGCATATAAACGATAACGCATTGAAATCGGGCAGTGCGCTGATCATCGGAAACATCTTTCAAAGCCTCTAACAGTTTCTCATTGTTGGCTGAATCCGCGTGGGTTCCAGTAGCACCGCCATAGCGAGCTGAATAAATTCCAGGCGCGCCTTTAAGTGCGTCGACCTCGATACCTGAATCATCAGACAGACTCGCCATGCCCGTTATCGCGCTAGCGTTACGAGCCTTTATAATGGCGTTTTCAACAAAGCTCAGTCCGGTTTCATCCGCATCTAACACGCCAAACTCAGATTGGGGCACTAGCTGTATTCCAGTGGATTGAAAAATTTCTTGAAACTCTCGCAGCTTGCCTGGGTTGCTGCTTGCTAGGACAATTTTACTCAACCGGCTTCTCCGCGAGTTTTCGTAAGATGATATATTGCGACTTCTCCCAAAAAGTTGGGCCATGCTTTCATGGCCCAGTTGCCCTGGTGTTGAGAATCCACCACGGTTTTAGCCAGTACCTGAATATCTTTCTCCAGGCATAACGCGTCAAAATCTTTCACTGTGCATAGATGAATGTTTGGCGTGTTGTACCACTGATGCGGAATGTATTTGGAGACTGGCATCCGCCCCCGATTCACTAAGTTAAGGCGACTTTTCCAATTGCCAAAGTTGGGAAAGGTGACAATGCCATTCTTCCCAACTCGGAGCATCTCATCGATGAGCAGGTCAGGCTTGCTTGATGCTTGAAGTGTTTGTGCCAGTAGCACGGTGTCGAAAGAGCCAGTTTGAAAATTAACTAACCCGAAATCAATGTTTTGTTCGATTACATTCACACCGCGACGAATACATGCTTCTATTTTGCTAGGATCGATTTCAATGCCAATGCCTTTTACATTTTTCTCCGCCGCGAGATAGCCTAGCAGTGTGCCATCGCCACAACCTAAGTCCAGAACTCGACTCGATGGTAGAATCCAATTCTGGATAATTTCTAAATCAGGCCGCATCGCTTTTCAGCTCCTTTGCTACTACGTTGAGATATGCCGATAAGCCGTTTAAATACCGTGGTATAGGCAATAGGAACGCATCATGCCCTTCCTCAGCTTCTATCTCTAAATAAGTCACTTCTTTCTGAGCCTTTAATAGAGCGTTGACTATTTCTCTGGAGCGCTCTGGCGGGAAACGCCAGTCGGTGCTAAAGGACATCACAAGAAATTTGCACTGGGTCTGGGCAAAGGCCTTGCTTAAACTGCCTTCGAAATCTACTGTAGGATCAAAATAGTCTAACGCTTTAGTCATAAGCAAATAGGTATTGGCGTCAAAATTTTTCGAGAAACGCTCCCCTTGGTAATGCAGATAACTTTCAACTTGAAAGTCGGCATTAAAGCCGAAGCTCAAAGTACCCGTTCTTAGATCGCGGCCAAAGTTGCTGTCCTCAGATTCTAGATCAATTTTCGCCTTGCCAAATTTTGAGCGCATGGAACTATCAGACAAATAGGTGATATGGCCAATCATTCGAGCTAGCATTAGGCCTTGTTTGGGGTAAGTGCCTTGCTCTAAATAGTTGCCGTCGCAAAAATAGGGATCGCTTGTAATAGAATGCCTAGCGACCTCGTTAAAGGCGATATTTTGAGCCGACAGATTAGGGGCAGAGGCAATCACTATGGCATGGCCGATTCTATCGGGGTAACTTATTGCCCAGCGCATTACCTGCATGCCACCCAAGCTACCGCCAACTATCGCAGACCATTTTTGGATGCCAAGCTTGTCAGTCAGCAGCATCTGACTCTTGACCCAATCTCTTACAGTTACCACAGGAAAGTTCGGCCCGAAGTAGGTTCCTGTGCTTGGGTCGATAGAAGTTGGTCCTGTGCTGCCAGCGCAGCCGCCTAGATTATTGAGGCAAACAACATAAAATTTATTCGTGTCAATTGCTTTGCCTGGCCCAATACTTGTATCCCACCAGCCAGGTTTGGAATCATTCTCGGAATGATATCCAGCCGCATGATGGTCACCGCTCAAGGCATGGCAAATTAACACTGCATTGGATGCATCAGCATTCAAGGTGCCGTATGTTTCAACCATTAGATCGAAACCATTTAGAGTTTTGCCGCTGCGTAATTCCAGAACGTTGTCAAAGTGGAATTTTACCGGCTGCACAATGCCGACGGAATCGGAGAGTATCTCAGCTGGCATGGCTAAATTTCCTGGATCGGTTTGTGTTTTGGAAGAATAGTAAGTTCTGTGGGATTCCTTGCAAGGCTGGTGCAAGGATATTGTAGTAGGTAAGTCGTCTCAAGTGGGTTCTGCCAATGTCACACGCCGATTATGACGAGAGCATGTTGGCCAGTGAGACCAAACGCGCTAATTAAAAAGCTCTGAACAATTTGAATCGCAATAAAAATGAAAATTGGCGAAAAATCCATCCCACCCATTGCAGGAATTACTTTTCGAACTGGGCTCATCACCGGCTCAGTCAATTGCCAAACTAGTTGTAGCAATGGATGAGGGCTCGTGTTGCCAGAGAACATCATGACGAAAGACATAATTATTGAGGCAATAATGGCATAGTAGTAAATTTTGATAATAAACATAATAACGCCGACAAAAGCCCACGTCACTATGTTGGCAAGAGCAGGTATGCTGCCGCCATAAATTAGAATCAAGCCGCAGATAGACAATGCCTCGACAATAAACGCGAGCACAAGTGTCGAAAAATCAATACCTCGGTAGCCAGGGATAATATGCCGCAATAGCTTTACCGCAGGGTCAGTAATTTTTATCATAGCTTGCGACACGGGGTTATAAAAATCGGCTTTAGCAATTTGCAATAGGAACCGCAGCAGCACGGCTAAGAGGTAGATGCCTGCTAATGCGTTTACTATTGTTCCAAGTGAGCTTCCTAATGCTTCCATACTTAAATCTCTATTTTTTGCTTAAATTCTGTAGCAGCTATGTCGCGTCGTTGCCCAATTCTGCAGCTAAGCTTACTGAGCGCTTTTGTGCCGCACGCAGGGCTGAATCGACTAATTGGCGAAGGCCACCGGCCTCAAAACTTTCAATGGCTTTTTCGGTTGTGCCACCGGGCGAAGTCACTTTGCTGCGTAACTCGGCGGTGGAGTCTGTGCTAGACAAAGCCAGTTCAGCGGCGCCCAAAGCCGTTTGATAGGTTAACACCCGCGCAACTTCGGGGGTTAGACCCATGGCGATAGCAGAGTCCTGCATCGCTTCCATGAACAGGAAGAAATAGGCGGGGCCACTGCCAGATAATGCCGTCACCGAATCAATATCGGTCTCTCGCTCTACCCAAACACTTTTCCCAACGGATGACATTAAGGTTTGGCAAAGCCTGCGTTGGGCCTCGGTCACAATGGACAAAGCGAATAAACCAGATGCGCCTTGCCCGACCAAGGACGGAGTATTAGGCATACAACGAACTATCGGTGTGTTTGGACCAAGCCAGGATGATAAGTGGTTGCAGGTAATGCCGGCGGCAATTGAAATTACCAAGGGGGCCTGATCGCCAAATGATAAGCTTAACTGTTTGCAGACTTTTTCCATGACCTGCGGTTTGACCGCCAACACGATTACATCACATTGGGCCACCAGATTGGCGCTCGAGCCTACCTGGATACTACACTCCAGTTTGAGCGTGTCCAGTTTGCTAGAATCTAAGTCGGATGCAAAAAGCTGCTGAGGTAAAAACCCCTTTGCAAGCATCCCGCGAATTAGGCTATTGGCCATATTCCCGGCGCCAATAAAGCCGATATTCTCAGTGCCTTGCTGTGTTTTTGCCAACTGGGGTTCCTTTGCGTGAGTGCTTGCCTTGCGCGTCTAACATTCTAACTTATTTTCAAGGGATTCAAATACCTGCGCAGGAAAATCGGCCTTATGTTTAACTTGGTCGCTGACCAAACAAGCCAGTGCCGATGCGAATCATTGTAGATCCTTCAGCAATCGCGGCTTCAAAGTCGCCGCTCATGCCCATAGACAGGGTATCCATAGTGGGAAAGTCTGTCTGTAGGCGTTTGAACTCACTGGCAAGGGCTTCAAAGCTGGCCCGCTGTTCGGCCATTGCTGTGTGTGCTGCGGGAATCGCCATAAGGCCCCGTAAGCGGAGCTGGGGCAAGCTATTCACAGCCTCGCAGATTGTTACCGTGCTTTCTAAGGTTGTCCCTGATTTAGCAGTTTCATTGGATACATTCACTTGAACACAGACGTTTAGCGGCAGCAATCCTTCGGGGCGCTGGTTATTGAGGCGTTGAGCTATGCTAACCCGATCTACGCTATGGACCCAGTGGAAGTGCTCGGAGATGCCCCGAGTTTTGTTCGACTGAATGGGGCCAATAAAGTGCCAGGTTAGTTTTAGCTCTGACAATTGGCGGATTTTCTCAAGTCCTTCCTGCAGGTAGTTTTCACCAAAATCCACGAGACCGGCAGCGGCTGCTTCCGCGATCTTTTCGATTTCTTGCTTTTTGCTAACAGCCAGCAATCTTACTGACCCCTCAGGGCGTCCGTAAAGCTGCTCGCAGCGCCGGATATCTGTTAAAACACCTTCTATGTTTTTTGCTATGCTGATCACGCTTTCTCTTGGGGAAAAGTAACTTTAGTCTGTGAAGATGGTTGCAGGATCGGTACTATAGGTCACGTTTCTACGCTTGGCCAGTGAATAGTGGCTGGTATTGAAGCCCGACTATGACCATTTAACAGGTATGACCTAGGGAACACCGATGGATATAACAGAACTCTTAGGCTTTAGCGTTAAACAAGGCGCATCAGACTTACATATCACTGCTGGTATGCCACCACTTATCCGTGTAGATGGGGACATTCGCCGCATCAATGTCCCTGAGATGGACCACAAAGAAGTTCATTCCTTGATTTATGAAATCATGAATGACAAACAGCGCAAAGACTACGAAGAGTTTTTAGAGACCGATTTCTCGTTTGAAGTGCCTAATTTGGCCCGATTTCGTGTCAATGCCTTTATGCAAAACAGAGGCGCGGCTGCAGTATTTCGAACGATTCCATCGAAAGTACTCTCTATGGAACAGCTTGGAATGGGAGATATCTTTCGGCGTATTGCAGAAGTGCCTCGTGGCTTAGTTGTGGTGACTGGCCCTACGGGCTCTGGCAAAAGTACGACGCTTGCTGCCATGGTTGACTATATTAATGACACCAAGTACGAGCACATTCTCACTATTGAAGACCCTATCGAATTTGTTCATCAAAGCAAAAAGTGTTTGGTGAACCAACGTGAGGTTCACCGAGACACCCACGGCTTTGGTGAAGCCTTGCGTTCAGCACTGCGTGAAGACCCTGACATTATATTGGTAGGTGAGTTGCGTGATTTGGAAACAATACGTTTAGCACTTACTGCGGCTGAAACCGGCCACTTGGTCTTTGGAACGCTGCACACAACCTCTGCGGCAAAAACCATAGACCGTGTTATCGATGTGTTCCCAGCCGCCGAGAAGGACATGGTTCGCTCAATGCTTTCTGAATCGTTGCAGGCGGTTATTTCACAGACTCTACTTAAAAAGCCTGGCGGTGGCCGGGTGGCAGCTCATGAAATAATGATGGGCACGCCTGCCATCCGAAATCTAATCCGCGAAGACAAAGTTGCGCAGATGTACTCTGCTATTCAAACCGGTGCGAATGTTGGTATGCAGACACTGGATCAGTGTCTCAAGGATCTTCTTGCCAAGGGTATGATTACTCGAGAGAGTGCAAGGTCTAAAGCGAAAATGCCAGACAGCTTTTAAACAGCACTTTTGGCGGGCCTTGCCGCTAATTCGCTGAACCAATTTTCTAAAATTAACTGAGCCGCGATATCATCTATCGCGGCTTTTTTTTTGGAGCGGGAATCATCCTCTAGCATTATTTGTTTAGCTTCGACAGACGACAGCCTTTCATCTATGCCATAGCAAGGAATACCAAAGCGGCCATGAATACGGTTGCCGAACTTTGTTGCCCTGATGAATAGTTCGCTTTCACTGCCATCTAAGTTGTAGGGTAAGCCAACCACCACCACGGTGGGTTTCCATTCGTTGAGTAGGCTTTCAATCTGTGACCAGTCGGGAATTCCGTCTTTCGCTTTTAATATGGTTATAGGATTTGCAGTTCCAGTTAGACTTTGACCATAGGCGACACCAATTTTTTGGGTGCCATAATCGAACCCTAGGGCTTTAATAGGCTGGGTTATATTCTGTGGGAAACTGGCAAGGGCCATTAGTTGAGTATTGTCTTGATCATGAATGACCAGCCTCGGGAGAGAGCTTAACAAGGTCGATGCCTAACGCAGCTGCCGCAAGATTAGGCAGAGCCGTATAATCATTGGAAAACACCAGCTCAGCTGACGCAGGCACTGTGAGCCAAGAGTTCTCAATAATTTCTCTTTCTAGTTGGCCTGCATCCCATCCGGCACAACCTAAGGCGACTACGTATTTTTCTGGTCCGTTGCCACGGGCGATGTCCTGCAATATTTTACGCGAAGTACACAGAGTAATCTCTTCACTGATTGCAACAGAGGATTCCCAGTTAGCTCCAGCATTGTGCAAGATGAATCCTTTATCTCGCTCTACGGGCCCCCCAGCCATTACTTTTTGATGATCGAATAGGTTTGATTGAAGGCTACGATCTATCTCCAATTCATCAAAGATGTCAGCAAGGCTTGCCTTCAGCGGTTTGTTTAACACAATTCCTAATGCGCCACCGGCATTGTGTTTCCACAAATAGGTAACAGTATTGGCAAAATAGGGGTCTTGCATTTGCGGCATTGCAACAAGCAGCTGATTCTCTAGGCTGGAAGATGTATTCATAAGTGCAGGATAGTAAATACGAGAACTAAAAACTAGTTAAAGCGTTGCCCTCATGGAAGCGCCAAGTCCGAATAATTTCCAAAATGTCGACATTCTGTAGCATCTCTTCCGGGAATGGCGCAAAGGGTGCTGCCATTCTGACAATATCTATTGCTGCCTGATCTAATACGCTAAATCCCGAAGACTGCAAAATTTGAATATCGTCAACATCACCGTCGGGTAAGATTGCGACTAACAAACGCAGGCTACCATAAATCTCTTGACGCCTAGCTGGCTCCGGATAGTTCACATTGCCGACAGCTTCAATGCGCCGCCGCCATGTATCCAAATAAAGTGCGTCTTGACTCTTTTTTGTCGACGCCGAGGAAATCGTATACTTTCTCGGGCGGCGGGCATATTCCTGGCGCTGGCGATCCAACTGGGCCTGCAGACTAGCAATTGCTGAGCTGAGTTCGTCTGCGGAGGTTTCCTCGGTAATCGGGAGTTCTTCTTCGGGCTGCTCCTTAAGCTGTTGGTCAATACTGGTATCGTTTCGCACGCTAGTAATAACCGCGTCATTTCGAACCTCAACCGGTTCCGCTATGGTGGACGCTGGGGGCAAGGGCTGAACTTCTTGGATGGTGTCGGCGTTGAAGTCAGACTCAAACGGGGTGCTTGGGGCGGCGGCTTCAGATAAGGTGCCACTGCCGATTTGGTTTTCTTGGGCTAAGAAGTCGGCGTTGTCGGGCTCCAATTCACTGCGGTATTGAGCAAGGGTGATTTCCATTGCCGGGGCACTGGCAAGCTCATCCAAATAGGTAAAGCCAATACCAAGTATGAGGATGCCATGAAAGCACGCAGAGAGGAACACTGTGAATCCAAAGCGTTCGGTTGATAAATTCTGGTCAGTGTCTTCTATCACTCAATCGTCACCAAGCTTAGTTGTTCAGTTTATCGGCAATACAGCTTATTAACATACCTGCTATGTCGAGATTGTAGGCACTGTCTATTTCTCTAACGCAGGTTGGGCTGGTGACATTAATTTCTGTAAGAAAGTCGCCGATGACGTCGAGTCCAACGAACAACAGCCCTTTTTCAACTAGGGTTGGGCCTACTTGGTCGCAAATCCAGCGATCTTTATCGCTAAGTGGCTGTGCGACTCCCGAACCACCGGCGGCTAGATTGCCACGGGTTTCGCCGGATGCGGGTATGCGGGCCAAGGCGTAGTCAATTGGCTTGCCGTTAACCACGAGTATGCGTTTATCGCCATTGCTGATCTCGGGGACAAATTTCTGCGCCATAATTTGGTGCTTGCCTGAATTAGTGAGAGTTTCGATGACAACACTTAAGTTCGGATCACCTGGCTTGACTCGAAATATGGACACGCCGCCCATGCCATCTAAGGGCTTATAGATAACATCCTGGTGTGTTTCGTAGAAGGCTTTCAGCACTTTAATTGAGCTAGACACTACCAATGGAGGGCAACATTGGGGGAACTGGGTGGCGAACAGCTTCTCATTACAGTCGCGCAGACTTCTTGGATCATTGACTATGAGCACGCCCTCACGCTGTGCCTGCTCGAGAATATAAGTCGAATAGACAAAGTCCATATCAAACGGGGGATCTTTGCGCATGAGAATGACATCAAGCTCGGCCAGAGCAAGGTTTTCGGTCGGCGCCAAGGTGTACCAATCTTTGGGATCGTCTCTAACCGTCAGCTTGGCCATCAGACCTCGAGATTGGCCTTGATCAAGATAGAGGTCGGTTTGCAGCATATAGTGCAATTCCCAGCCGCTGCGCTGGGCAGCCAGCAACATTGCCAAGGTTGTGTCTTTCTTAACACTAATTGACTGGATAGGGTCCATTACTACACCGATCTTAACGGCCATTGTGATTCCTTGTGATTGATGTGTTTCAAAGCCCACGGGCGTGGGCCAAATAGTTGAAATGCTGGGGGAAATAATATCTCACTTTAGCCATCAACTCTATTTTCTGCTGATTGCTAGTTTGCGAACAAGACTCTGCGATTGGCACTAAAGTGTTTATAATAGCGGCTCACAGTCAGGTGGAATTAACTATGGCACGAGCCATTGCATTTATTTGGGGCGTAGGGGGCATTTTATTGCTGCTGGGGTTTGCGTTTATTCGCTTGGCGCCTATTGCGCTGGATTTAGCAAACTTCCCACTATCATTGCTGCAATGGAGCTTTTTGGCCGTCTTCGTTGTCTACATGGCCTATGCCGAGGGTTATAAAGGGTTTCATCTTGCATTCTCCCCTAGAGCGGTGTCGCGGGCACTCTACCTTGCCCAAAATCCTCGTCCGCTGCATTTACTATTCGCGCCACTGTTTTGTATGGGCTATATCTACGCCACTAGAAGGCGTCAGTTATTGTCTATCGGGTTAACTCTACTGATACTTTGTTTTGTATTCATAGCACGGCAGTTGCCTCAGCCGTGGCGGGGCATAGTCGATGCCGGTGTGGTAGTAGGTTTGGGCTTGGGGATAGGATCTATTTTGTTTCATGGCTTCACCGTCCTTCTCAATCCAAATGCTTCAATTATGCCTGCTGAAGTTCCGGCAGAAGCCTAGTGGAGTCCTGGTGACTACTAAAACAACCGGTAAATCCTGCGCTGTCGTAGTTACCTACAAACCAGAGTTCACTGCACTATTGAAACTGCTGGGGCAGATCAATAAGGAAACGGATTTTGTCGTTATAGACAATGGCACGGAAGATATTGATCAAATAGCTGATTCCATTCGGGTGTATAAAAAGTGTAAAGACTTTATTCGGCTGGATAAAAATGAAGGCCTTGCTAAGGCATTGAATAGGGGCATTGATTGGGCTATCGAGAACCAATGTGACTATGTATTTTTATTTGATCAAGACAGCAGCCTGTGTGACCTTTTTGTCAGTCGCATGGTCAGCGCTTATCAAATGGCAAATCCCTCTAGCGAGAAGGGCATAGCAGCTGTTGGCCCCCGCCTTATTAATCCGCTTAGCATGCGGCAAACACCGTTTAAACTTTTTAATAGATTGTTTCTGCGCAGCGATCGCCGGTTTGCCAATTTGGAAAACCATTTCACCGCTGACTTTCTTATCACGTCTGGTTGTTTAATTGTGCTTAAGCACATCGAAAAAATTGGTGGCATGAAAGAAAGCTATTTCATTGACAATGTAGATCTTGAATGGTGTTTTCGCGCTAAGTCATTAGGGTTTGACTTGATTGGAACAGATGCCGCTGTGCTATATCACGCAATCGGTGAACGCAGTTTTAGCCCTTTGGTTCGCGCTGGAATAATTGCTCAGCACAATCCGTCGAGAACTTATTACTCCAGTCGCAATCGAACCCATTTGTATTGTGTGAAATACTCGCCGATCGGCTGGAAACTCAGAGATATCGTGCGCTTCTTTCTTAAATCTGCCTGGCTAGTGCTAACGTCCCAAGACCGAAAATCCTACTGGCGTAATATTCGATTAGGCATTCGCGATGCCAAAACTCTTACATAGATCTTTATGGCTGCCTTACTTAATTTGAAACCCCTTCCTAAAATAGTGATCTTATTATCGGTTTACAATGGGGAAAAATTCCTACCTGCCCAGCTAGATTCACTTCTCGCTCAAACCTATCAAAATTTTATTGTATTGATTCGAGATGATGGTTCTAAGGATCAATCGTTCGAATTAGTTTCCGCGTATGCAAATAGTCACCCTGATAAATTTTTAGTCTTACCACGCGATGGCGTCAATTACGGCCCCAGCGGAGGCTTCTCGGCGCTTATGCAATACGCACTTAACCATTCAAACCAACTCAGCGCAGATCCTTTATACCTGATGTTTTGTGATCAGGATGACAGCTGGTTTGAATCTAAAATAGAGGTTCAACTAACGGCCCTGCTGGCAGCGCAGCAGGAGAATCCAGCGATACCGCTGCTGGTGCACAGTGATTTAGAAGTGGTTTCTGAACAGGGCGAGCTAATCGCGCCATCACTGATTTCGTTTCAAGGGTTGGAGATTCAACGCAATAGCTTCTCCAATCTAGTCATCAGTAATTTGGTGACTGGTTGCACCGTTATGTTCAATCAAGCGTTGGCCGAAAAATGTATGCCTGTTCCTGAAACGGCAATAATGCACGATTGGTGGTTGGCTTTGACCGCGGCAGCCTTTGGTAAGCTGGTGTTTCTAGACCAACCGCTGATTCACTATCGGCAGCACCAAAACAATACCATTGGGGCGAAAGAATTTACCAAGCTAACTCCAGTGTCGCGCTCGTTTTGGCAAAAGCTATTTGCCACTAAAGCCAATGAACATTTGATTGAGGTTGGAGTTCAAGCTGACGCATTTAAACGCCGCTTTGGTAGGGAATTAGAGTTTCGCGACAAAGTAGTGCTGTTTCTTTGTGCGGGAATGAAAATTAGGCTGGCGTTCGTACAAAGAGTTTTCTACCGGTTAGCTAGGCGATTTTAGCGTTGCTTGCCCATGCAGTAGACTTTAGAGCCGAAGTGAGTAGTCTTCCAGAGTCAGGCTGAGAGCCTTGTTGTAGTAAGGGTCGCCATCCTCGAAGTATTTACTGTGACGCTGCATAATGTAGTCCGATTCTTGAGCAAACTGCAGGCGCTGCTCTTGATTCATATCCGCAGGAGTTTTCGGTCTAGTTTTTGATTCGAAGTGATATAGCTTTGCAAAGGGGGTGTAAACATTGAGATACCCTAACTCAATAAGCCGCAGGCAAAAGTCCACATCGTTGTACGCCACTCCCAGTGATTCATCGAAGCCCCCTGCAAGCTCCATTATTTGCTTGCGTACAAGCAGGCATGCGCCAGTCACGGCCGCCACATTACGAGTAATCTCTGCATAGCCAAAATAGCCAGGGTGAGCAGCTGGCAAGCCCTTAAAAGGATGCCCGGCAACTCCTCCTAAATGCATTACTATACCTGCGTGCTGAACTGTATCGTCCTCATAGAGAAGTTTGGCACCGACAGCGCCAACCCTTTCGTCACTGCCGCAGCTAAGCAAAGATTCAATCCAATCGCCGCTGATGACCTTCATGTCGTTGTTTAGAAATAAATAGTAGTCGGCTGCTGTTTGTTTCGATCCCCAATTGTTGAGGGCTGACCAATTAAACGGTATGTCATGCCTCAGCAGTGATGCAACGCTGAGTGTTTCAATAAAGCGCGCCACCGCGGCATACTCTTCATCGCTGCTGTTGTTTGATATTAAAACAATTTGGTAATTTTGATAGCTAGATCTTAGGATTGACTGCACGCACTCGATGGTCATTTCGGATTTGTTGTGAAATGGCATAATGATGGCGACACGGGGGTTTTCCAATTCCCTACTAACCCTATACAAACCCGGTGTAGCCGTAGTGGACACCTCACCCTTTCTCGAGCCGGAATTGACATGATCTTGTAGTGCTTTAAAGCCGCTGGTGTAGGCATAGCCTTTTTGGTCACTGCCACCGGCTACACTGCCGGGGATAATGCGCCAGTGATAAAGAATGCGCGGAATATGCACGAAGCGTTGAGTAAGCTGTGATACCCGCAGGGTTAAGTCGAAGTCTTGGCTGCCTTCGTAACCTATTCTAAAGCCGCCAATCTTATCAATGATGGTCCGGCGAATTACTCCAAAATGCCCAACATACATCATCGATTCCAGCATGTGGGGTGACCAATCAGGCTTAAAGTGAGGCTGGCAGTAGTTGCCCTGCTGATCGATTTTGTCTTCATCGGTGTAGAGGTAATCTGCATCGGGATTAGCGTTTATTGCTTGTGCAACCCAATACAACGCATCGCAATCGAGCTCGTCGTCATTGTCCATCAACCCGATGAACTCGCCCTGGGCCAATTCTAAGGCTGAATTGGATGCGCCTGAAATGTGTTGGTTGTCACGGCCATATTGAACTTTTATTCTACTATCGCGTTTTTCCCAAGCGTCCAGGCAATCAAGAGTCTCTTGGTTGGTAGAGGCATCATCATGTAGGCACAACTCCCAGTGGGGGTACGATTGGTTCACGACAGACTCGATACAGGCATCTAGCCACTGGCGGCTAACATTGTAGACCGGCACGATAATTGAGATTAGTGGCGATCTGCCGAGAGCTTCAAGTTCTTGGTCACCAATGCTGCTATTAGTATTTAACGCGCGGTGAATTGAATATTGCTCTATGGGATCTAAAACATAAAGCTCGCCGCTGGCAGATAACTCAGCAAGGCTAGCATTGGCTTCAGGCTTGAACGAAATTTCTTTTTGAAGTCCGTTTCTGTCAAACAGCTTAAGCTGATAAGTTTGTAAATAATCTGTTCTTGCAAAAAAGCTAAAGCCTGAATTTTTTGCTGAGCTAATCGACGGGAATGCGCTGGCGATATCTTCCCTAGCGCTACCGTAAGAAATCGGTATAGAGGTGCCATTGAATGCGAGTTCAATTTTTTCGATTGATGGAGTCGCACAGGCCCAGCCGCGTAGATACAGGCAGCCATCCACAGCCACTGATTTATCGATGACATAGTGCACAGCCCCAAGAGTTTGTTCTGGCTGTGTTGGGGCGGTTGTGGAAAGGTATAAATTAGTTTGCTCTGCCGCAGTAGACGAAGCGACGTTATTACCAGAACCTAGAAACCTTCGAGCGATTCTCGCGAGTTTGCGGAAAGGCCCCATTAATTTCCAACTAGTGGAATTGTAAAGGGCACTAATTGAATGCTCTAGGCGTTCGGTATGAGCCGCACTAGCTTGCAGCTGCTGCTGAAGATTTTCGGTTTGATTTTTTACGCTGGCGAGCTCTGTCGTTAGCTCGCGAGAGTCTAACCGAGCGTCGTGTAACTCAGACACAAGGCTGCTATTGAGTTGGTTGGTCTCATGAACTCTAGTGTATGCGGATTCTAGCTCTGTCGTTAGCTCGCGAGAGTCTAACCGAGCGTCCTGTAACTCAGACACAAGGGTGTTATTGAGTTGGTTGGTCTCATGAACGTTGGTGTATGCGGATTCTAGATCCTTGTTCAGGCTATCCAGGTGGCGCTGGGATAAAGCCAAGGCCTCTTGCTGTTCAATGCTCTGCTGTTGATATAGAGCAATTGACTCGTTGAGTTTATGAATAAAATTAGATTTATCCATTGACCCAACAAGCTGGTTGAAAGCGGCGCCGTTCCAACGTTTAAGCCATTTAGAAAAAAGCTTGGCGCGGCCAACAGCGATGGCGCTTTCTCCGAAGTATCGCTCTTCTGCTTCCGCATTAGTGCTTGCGGTCGCCGACTCTCCACCCTCTCGA
>JBLGBD010000075.1:0-14852 GCA_047617585.1 Pseudohongiellaceae bacterium
GGCTATTTTCCCATGTCGAACGAGCTTGTCGTTAGTCCTCAGAGAATTTCTCCCCGTGGATTTACCGACGGCGCTGCACACCGTGCTGATCTGCCGGTAGTTTACAATCAATACTCAAGAGTGACCCCCGAAAATGGATTTGAGCCCGCTTTCGATAATCAAAAAATGGTGTATGTGCCACTGTTTACAACGTCGTTTATTTTAGATGATTTTTTTGCCGACAACAAAGATTTTGGGGCAAGCACGATAGTGATCGGCAGCGCTTCGAGTAAGACAGCATTTGGTATGGCGTTTATGCTAAAACGATCTGGCAGGGTTAAAACAGTGGGATTGACATCCACAGCTAACCGCAGCTTCGTGCAAGGACTAGGTTTGTATGATGAAGTAAAGACCTATGACGACATCGAATCTATAAGTGCCAGCCAGAAAACAGCCTATGTCGACATGTCTGGCAATTCCGATGTTCTTGTTCGAGTGCATAATCATTTCGCTGATAGTTTGGTTGCCAGCTGCGCTGTGGGTATAACCCACTGGCAGTCGCGTGAAGGCGGCGCGCTGGCTAAGTTGCCGGGTGCTAAGCCGCAGATGTTTTTTGCTCCCACGCAAATAGTAAAACGTATAAAAGACTGGGGCCCGGTTGAGTATCAAGAAAAATTGAGTCATGCAACGGAGGCTTTTTTTGCCGAGGTAGATGGTTGGGTCACCATACAAGAGAAGAGTTTCAAGCAGATAAATTCGGTTTATAAGCAAGTACTTGACGGCGCGCCTGCAAACTGTGCGTATGTTGTAGTCCTGTAAGCAGCAAAGCAGCAAAGCAGCAAAGCAGCAAAGCAGTATAGATAAATAACCCTCACAGACTTAATGTCACATAATTACTAAAATACACAGTTGGAGAAACTCTTGATAAGCGAAACAGAAAAGCCAACGGGACGTAATCGCAAACTTCGTCTGATACTTAAGACTGATGCCATAATATGCCTAGTAGTAGGGCTTGCGATGGCAGGCTTAGCCATTGCCGGCCCGGTGGCCGTGTGGTTAGGTTTGGCTGATTTTCGTTTAGGGTTTGGTTACTTGCAAATAGTTAATGGTTGGGCAGACTGGGTCGCTGCCGGAACCCTAATCGTTGCGATAGGGATTGGCGTAACAGCGTTGGTATTGAAAATTGAAAATTCTGGCTCGCTAATCGCCTTGGCCTTAGTCGGTACCTTCTGCGCCGCATTGGCTTATGCTGTGCCTGAGAGTTTCAGGCCGCCCGAGGGTACGCCGCCAATACACGATATCACCACTAACCCTATGAATCCGCCTGAGTTCCGAGCAATCGTGCCGATTAGAGAAGGTGCGCCAAATAGCTTGGAATACGGCAGTGGCGAAGACATGACCCCTGCCAAGCTTATGGGGATGCAGCTAGAAGCCTATCCAGATATCGTGCCTCAGGAATTCGATCTGTCTACCGACGAGGTGTTCTCTAAAGCCGTCGCTGCCGCTGAAAAAATGGGCTGGGAAATTGTCGACGTCAACCCCGTTGAAAGACGCTTAGAGGCGACCGACACTACCTTTTGGTTTCAGTTCAAAGACGACATCATAGTAACGATAGAGGCAGGAAACGGCTCTTCAGTATTGAATGCCCGTTCTGTCTCTCGGGTTGGTCGAAGCGATGTTGGTAAAAATGCGGAGAGGCTAAGAGAGTTTTTTGCATTATTGAAATAAATTTCCTCAAGTGTGTTGACAGCTAGCTAATTATTTTTAAAATAACGACTTACAATCAAACAAATATTTTTCTGTAAAAGAAAATTATCGGTAACGACTATGAACCGTTGGAAAGCGAGTGGGCTGCATTTTTTAATCAGCTTGGTTATTTTTTGTGTGTTACTCGCAATTATTTTGTTAGTTTGGTATCCAGGCTTGCTATTCGGGTTGAATGGCGGCTGGGAAGGATTGCGCATAGTTATCGGCGTAGATCTGGTATTAGGTCCGCTGCTTACTCTAATCGTTTTCAAAGTGGGAAAGCCAAGTCTCAAATTCGACTTAACAGCAATTGCTGCGTTTCAAGTGCTTTGCCTGTTTGGAGGAGTTTGGGTCGTGTATCAAGAAAGACCGGTTGTGTTGGTGTTTGAATTCGATTCTATCTATAGCCTGTCAGCGCGCGAGTATAAGGGATACGGAAACAGCTTAGATTCATTGCAGGGCTTTGCTGGCAGATATCCGAAGAAAGTATATATCGAATTGCCAGGTGGAGAGGTCGAGTCCCTTAACTACTCAGTAGAGCGGCAAATCAACGACAATCCGCTTTATGGCGATGCTCAGTTTTATCAAGCACTGCCATCAGATATCTCTGATTTGGTTAGGGATCCGGTTGGCGTAAGGCTAAGCGCAGAAGCTCAAATTGAGAGAACCCTTGCAGGTGATTGTTTAGTCGCTCAATTTATAAGCTCTTCAAAGCAAGGGTATGTGTGCCTCAACCCCGAATCACTTGTTATTAAAGAGTTCTACTAAAACTACAGCGACTAAAAACTTGTCAACTATCCGAAAAGTGTTCTGCCTCGTTTCTTGCTACCTCTTGTTAGCGGCTTGCACCCATCCACAAAACTCATCGTTAGCAGAAGCCATTAAATGGTACACCGGCGAGATGGGCATGGTCGATGATAGGCGTGCGCGTCAGCTGTTGGAATCAGCTGTAGAGACCGGTGAGCCCCTAGCGATGATGTGGCTGGCTCGAGTTTATTCTACGGGTCGGATGACTTTCCCTGCTGACAAGCCTAAAGCGGTCACTATTGCTGAATCGGTGATTGCTGAAATAGAAACCTTAGCGCATAACGCTAACACAGAAGCGATGTTCTTAATGGGCACCGCGTTCGCGGAGGGTTTAGCCAAGCCCATCGATCATTCTTTAGCCGTGTTTTGGTATCGGCAAGCGGCGGACAAAGGCAACACTTTGGCGATTCACAATATGGGCAATGTCTATGCGTCCGGCACCGGCGTTCCGCAAAGTGATGAGCAAGCCGTGAAATGGTGGCGTGAAGCTGCAACCAAAGGCGATGCAATTCCGCAGTTACGCATGGCAACAATGTATGAGCAGGGGCGGGGCGTAAAACGCGATTTAGAGCAGGCTGTGGGTTGGTATTCCCAGTCAGCCGACCGCGGCAATCAAGCTGCTGCGGCGGCGTTGGTGCGACTAGGAATCTCTCGCTAGCGCGGCTTACTGTTCCCGCACAGTTGGGTAAGTGATACCTAACTGGTCCATGTAAGTGTCAAATTGCTCAGGATCAAAATACTGATCTCGCATCAGCGGCCTGAACTTTGCCATTATTTCAGCATTCAAGTGTATCGCAGGCTCATCTTCTGGCCGTAGCAAGGGTACATAAGTCGTATCCTTGGTCTGCACGTCGGTGTAGTAACTCCACGCATCTCTAAGTAGTTCATCGTCGGTTAGCAAATCAAATAGAGTGAGTGCCTGCACCTTCGCACCCGCAACAATGCCCTTGTGGGCAATTGGAGTTGCCATGGCAATGGCGTTAGACCAGTTATGACCGGGTAGATTTGGAATGTTAGAGGGATAGCCCTGAACGATGGTTGGCACTTGCCAAGAAATATCGCCAATATCATCCGAGCCGCCGCCGGTATTGCGCTCAGGGTCAGGCGGATCTGTTAACTCTTCGATTTCGGTATTCAAACCTTCTTGAGGAACGCCTAATTCTGCCTGCACCGCCTTAGCCAGAGTGATGTCTGCTTCCGACCATTGTGGCATTCCAACTATCGCAGCATGCTCAGTCGCGCGCTCGGCGATAGACTTACTGAAGTGGCCCGGCCAAGCTGTACCCAATACAGTAGATTCCCAGGTCGTATTGGTCATCAGTGCTGCGCCTTGCGCCATGTCGTTGCCAATATCCCATAGTCCCTTGATGTGTTCGTAATCAGTCTCTCTGAAGTAATACCAAACGCTTGCCTGCGATGGCACTACATTGGGCTGATCGCCACCATCCACGACAACGGAATGGGTGCGCTGTGATAGGCGTAAATGCTCACGCCGGAAATTCATGCCTACGTCCATTAAGGCAATAGCATCGGCGGCACTTTTGCCACGCCAAGGTGCGCCAGCACTGTGAGCGCTTTCGCCAAAGAAATCGTATTGAACTGAGACCAAGCCATTGCCACGACCACCACCCCAACGTGTGCCCAGTTGATTTGAAACGTGTGAGAAAAGCACAGCGTCGACGTCTTCGAAGTAACCATCGCGGACATAGTAGGCTTTTGTGGCAAGTTGTTCTTCTGCAACCCCTGGCCAAATTTTAATGGTGCCAGGCAACCCATTTTCTTCAAGAAACTCTTTGACGGTTAAAGCGGCGATAATGTTGACCACTTGGCCGGAGTTATGGCCTTCACCGTGGCCTGGTGCGCCGGGAATAATAGGGTCTTGGTAGGCCACGCCGGGCTTTTGTGAAGATTTAGGGATGCCGTCGATATCCGAACCTAGGGCAATAACCGGTTCGCCTTGGCCCCAGCTGGCCATCCATGCTGTTGGAATGCCAGAAATCCCTTGCGCCACTTCGAAACCGTTATCCGACAAAATCCCAGTTAAATAATTAGACGTTTCAAATTCTTGAAAGCCGAGTTCACCATAGCTGAAAATCATGTCGTTCATGACCTGGGCAAGCTTAGCTTTGTCATCGATGGCAGCAATGAGCTGCTGTTTGATTGCTAGTCTCTGCTCGGCTGAATAGTCAGCAGCAAGTGACTGCGTCTGAATTAGTGAAGTCAAAATAAGCGTGGCGGTCGGAACAGCCAGGCTTAAAAATGACCTTTTTTGAGGTCGACTTGTCATTGAAATACAACTCCTATTTTATTATGTGATTCTGAGATTAGCTTTAAATAAACTGGCCCCAGACGAAGTCTGAGGCCGGTTTATGGAGAGTTCTGGTTGCTTGCTTAGAGCAGTGCAACTAAAACTCTCGCGCTAATTGAAATTAGCTAACTAGTTTCTGATTTACCACCAATGTGGTTGTTAGAACTCGTACCGCATACCGACACGGAAATTTCTGCCCAACACATCACTTAGTAGACGGTTTGCTGGCTGATAGCCAGGACGATTCTCTGATCCCTGAGCAAGCGGGAAGGCAACCAGTTCTGGGTCGGTATCAAACAAGTTTTTCACTGAAAGGAATATTTCACCCTGGCCACCGGCAAGTTCTAGCCCATAGGAGGCATAGCCATCGAAGAACCATTGGCCGTCGATGCTATTGTCATTAATGGTTCGGTTGTCGGTATTAGTTGATACTGGACAGGCTGTTGTACATTCAATCCAGCGGTTATCGATTACGCCGTCGCTGTGGCCGCGACCAGTCAACACGAATGAGAAATCATTTACGCTGTAACGGGCTGTGCCGCGATAGACCCAGTCAGGTGTGCTGCCAGTGTTTTCGCCCGCATTCTCGCGCACTGTAACGCCGTCATCGGTTGCGTTGCTCATGTAGTGAGTTGTCATGAAACGTAAAGCCATCTGGCCGGGGCCGAGGTCCATGGTGTAGCTGGCCTCAATATCAACCCCTTCAGAAATCAATGACGTTAGGTTCTCGTACTGTAAGTCAATGAACTGCAGCACGTTGTTCGAGTCACTGCGCAGCTGGCTACAATACCGCTGCTGGTTGAAAAGCAGACAAGCATCGGCTACGTCTTGAGCGCTGAGAAAGCCAATAACCCCGTTCACCTCGATGTCATAGTAATCAATAGAGGTTGCAAACCCTGGCAGAAAGCTAGGCTGCAGCACAACCCCAAAGCCAAAGGCGTCGGCTTCCTCTGGACCTACTGTTGGCGTGCCCTGAAGGTTCTGAATAAATGGTACAGAAGCTCCGGCGATATCAATTGAGTTGCTGCGGGCAGTGCCGGCATCAAACAACTCGCTCAAGTTGGGCGCGCGAATATCTCGAGACTGGGTTACACGGAAAGTGATGTCATCAATCGGTGAGTAAGTCAGGCCGGCTTTCCATGTATTTACGTTACCAGAATTGCTGTAGTCGGTGAGACGGGCGGCGCCGCTAAATTCTAGGCCCGTCATCAAAGGTACTACCGCCTCTACGTAGGCTTCTCTTACAGTCTGCTTGCCGGTAGTGACCAGATAGTTACCGTATTTCCAGCCGCTTGTGTATTTAGGGTCAACAAACCCGCCTATCTCATCTTTGCGCCATTCAAAACCTGTGGCCAAGGCAATAGGGCCTGCCCAGCCTTCGAAGTCGGAACTTATGAGATTGAATGCAAACACGTCTTGGTTGAATTCTTGCTCACGACGGGGTCGACCAAGCACAAACTCCAACGCTTCTGGGCTGGCGACGCCTACACCGAAGGAGTTAAAGGGCACGCAGCCGGCAACCGCAGAGCGGCAGACGATTTCACCAGAGGCGTTAAACACCGCATCGGAGGCCGCATTTAGATTGGCGAAATTCCAGATTGGGTTTTGGTGCTCGTCAGTGTTGGTGATACCTTTTTGATAGTAGGTGTTCCACTCAAAGTTTTTGCCAATCATGTCAAAAGAGCCGTCGGCACCAAGCACGAAGCGCGAAGTCCCGCGGGTATTGTTCGCACCAGACAGCGGAATATCTTGTCGCGCGCTGCTTAAATTGAAATTGGTGACGCCCGCGGTAAGCATTTGGTCGCGAATTGTTTGTGGTAGAAATGCGTTATCGATTTGGATTCTGCGGTTACGATCTGTGCCGCGGATATAGTCGCTGTCGCCTTCATAACCGGCCCAGGAACCTTGAGCGAAAACGTTGACAGAAGGGGTTAATTCCCAGCTAACGCGGCCAAAAACACTTTCCCGAGTTGAGTCGGCCTGAAGAGAGTTGGTGCCTAGGATGGAAGACTGAGCGTATCGCCAGTCACCGCCAATCATCCATAGATTGGATTCAACACCGTAGTCTAGTTGGCCGATAGCACCGCCATCGCCGAAGTAAGTGCCGCGTAAAGGGCCATTGACAATCAGACCGCCAGGAGTATAGCCGCCGATACCAATGTCTTCGCCAACCAGGAAGTAAGGTGCCCCTGGGCTCCTGTCTGGATTAACAATGCCCTGATAGCCACTCAACTGCCAGTCGGCATCAGTGTCGCGAATACCGTCTTGATCAAAATATTCCGTACTAAAAAGCAGGTGGCCTTGGCCATCGGCAAAATCACTGCCCACAGTGAATTCTAAGCGCTGGTTTCCGGCGCCGTATTCAGAGACTTCGCCATATTCAACCGCGGTCTTAACGCCTGTGAAGTCTTTATCGAGAATAAAGTTAACAACTCCGGCAATGGCGTCCGAGCCGTAAGCTGATGAGGCGCCGCCTGAGACAACTTCAATACGTTCAATCAACGACTGCGGAAATGTGTTGGTGTCTACTTGACCTGCCGATGAAGAAGCAACGGAACGTTGGCCATCGAATAACACAAGGGTACGACCCGTACCAAGAGCGCGTAAGTTGAGTGCGGCAATTCCTGATTGGCCATTGCTCAAAGAACCCGAGTTAGTGGTTGCCGTGCTGCTGCCTTGAATAGAAGGTAAGGTCATGGCGAATTCTGCAATGCTGCCCGGTGCTTCGGCATTAATATCTTCTGTGGCTAGCACCGATACTGGTGTTGGTGCGTTGTAACCATCACGGGCGATACGCGACCCGGTTACAACTAAAGATTCTATATTCTCGCCCTGTGGTGGTAACTGCGCCTGCGCTACTGCGGTGAATAATAAGGAACTTGCAAAGCCAGCGGCAACTGCACATTGCCGTAAAACAAGTTTTTTAGAGTCGTACATGTCTTTATGCCTCAGCTATGTTCAACCCACAGTGGGTTCAATCAAACTAACTGAATAAGCCCATGAGCATTTTCCATGCCAAAAGCGACTCTCGGCTGATCAGGAGAATTTAAGAACACTCTTAGCGGGGGTTGAACTAGGGGATTATTTGGTAGCAAAGGCGTGTGCTTGGTAGGGATTGGCCGAGAACAAAGACTTAATTTTCAATGCTCAGGACAAAATTGAGGCGAAGAAGTTCAATCGAATTTGAATATTTTTTTATGCAGCAGGCGGCTGGCGGTTCTCAGATCAAGTTCAGGTTGCGACAGGGTGAAATATAATTGTAGCAATACTGGCAGACTAAAAAATGCCCCACTTCAATTCAATCTGTGCGTTGTATTGATGCGTTAACCACTTCATCGGCTGAGCACTGAGGATTAGCGCTCTATTTTGATGCATCCTGGGTTAGTGGTGAGTGGACTAAGATCGTTTTGGCAGCGGCGCTTGGAGCATTGGCAAAAGGGCTAAAAAAATGCCCCACCTGATAGTGCCAGATGGGGCATAAGTTAGATCAAAGGTTAGTTACTGTGCTGAGACTAAAACTCGTAGCGCATTCCCATGCGGAAGTTTCTGCCTAAAACATCACTTAAGTTGCGGTTAGCCTGCTGGTATCCCGGACGGTTTTCGCTGCCCTGTGCCAATGGAAATGGCACAAACTCGGGGTCAGTATCGAACAAGTTCTTAACCGAGATGAATAGTTCAGCCTGTCCACCACCAAATTCGATATCGTATGATCCATAGGCATCGAAGAAGAACTGGCCGTCGATGCTATTGTCATTGATAGTGCGGTTGTCCGTATTGGTTGAAACCGGGCAGTTTGTTTGACACTCAATCCAGCGATTGTCAACCACACCGTCGCTATGGCCGCGGGCAGTTAGCGTGAACGATAAATCATTCATGCTGTAACGCGCAGTGCCGCGATGCACAAAGTCAGGCGTATTGCTGGTATTTTCTCCGGCTTGTTCTCGGATAGTCACACCGTTGTCAGTCGCGTTGCTCATGTAATGTGTCGTCATGTAACGCAGGGCCAATTCACCGGCACCTAGCTCCATGGTGTAGCTAGCTTCTAGATCGATACCTTCAGAAATCAATCCTGTCAGGTTTTCGTACTTCAGATCAATGGTCTGAAGCACGCCACTAGCGTCGAAGTTCAACTGGTTACAGTTTCTCTGCACGTTGAAAAGGTAACAGGCGTTGGCCACATCTTCAGCGCTGAGGAAACCGATAACACCATCAACTTCGATATCATAGTAGTCAACGGACATGGCAAAACCTGGCAAGAATCTTGGTTGCAACACAACACCAAAACCAAACGCGTCGGCTTCTTCAGGGCCTACTGTTGGTGTGCCCTGTAGGTTCTGAATAAACGGCACTGAGGCTCCGCCAATATCAACTGAGTTACTGCGGGCAGTACCTGCGTCAAATAGCTCACTCAGATTAGGCGCGCGGATGTCGTGGGACTGAGTAACACGAAAAGTAATATCGTCGATGGGGGAATAAGTGATACCTGCCTTCCAAGTATTCACGCCGCCAGAATTACTGTAATCGGTGCGACGAACTGCCCCGCTGAATTCCAAGCCAGTCATCAATGGCACAACCGCCTCGACGTAAGCCTCGGCGACGTCCTGATCGCCGGAGGTAACTTTGTAGTTGCCGTATTTCCAGCCACTTGTGTACTTGGGATCTACGAAACCGCTAATTTCATCTCTACGCCATTCGAAACCGGCGGCTAAACCAATTGGTCCAGCCCAGCCTTCGAAGTCAGAGTTTCTGATATTGAACGCGACCACGTCTTGTTCAAAGTCCTGCTCTCTGCGTGGACGTCCAAGCACGAAAGCTAGCGCTTCTGGGCTGGCCACACCAACCCCAAAAGAGTTAAGCGGCACACAGCCAGCAACATCGGATCGGCAAACAATCTCGCCATCTGCGTTAAATACGGCGTCAGACGCGGCGCTTAGGTTGGCAAAATTCCAGGTAGGATTTTGGTGCTCATCCGTCGCAGTTAGGCCTTTTTGATAGTAAGTATCCCAAGTGAATGCGTGGTCTGCCATCTCGAACGAGCCTTCCGCACCCAAAACTAATCGAGTCGTAGCACGATTGTTATTGGCACCTGCCAAAGGAATATCCTGACGGGCGCTGCTTAATCTAAAACTGGTAATACCTTCAGCCGTCATTTGGTCGCGGATTACAGGTGGTAGGAACGCGTTGTCTATTTGTATTCTACGATTACGGTCTGTTGGCCGAATATAGTCGCTGTCGCCCTCATAACCGGCCCAAGAGCCTTGGGCAAATATTTCGATATCGGGAGTCAATTCCCAGCTGGCACGACCGAATACGCTTTCGCGGGTGGAGTCAGCCTGCAGTGAGTTAGTGCCAAGGATTGAAGACTGCGCATAGCGCCAATCACCACCAACCATCCACGCGTTAGAAACTTCTCCGAACTCTAGCTGGCCAATGGCGCCGCCATCGCCAAAAAAAGTTCCTCGCAAAGGCCCATCGACAATTAAGCCGCCGGGAGTGTAGTTGCTGCTGCCAATGTTGGAACCGACAAGAAAGTACGGGGCTCCTGCGCTGCGGTCAGGATTAACAATGCCGACATTGCCATCTAACTGCCAGTCGGCGTCGGTGTCGCGAATGCCTTCTTGATCATAGTATTCGGCGCTAAAAAGAAGGTGGCCTTGGCCATCGGCGAAATCAGTACCTGCGGTGAATTCGAAACGCTGATTCCCGGCGCCATATTCAGTAGCTTCTCCGTATTCAATTGCGGTCTTAACGCCGGTGTACTCTTTATCTAAGATGAAGTTAACAACCCCTGCAATTGCATCGGAGCCATAGACCGATGACGCACCACCGGATACTACTTCAATGCTCTTAACCAATGACTGAGGAAATGTATTGGTGTCTACCTGGCCTACTGAAGACGACGCAACTGAACGTTGGCCATCAAACAACACTAATGTACGGCCGGTTCCCAGCGCTCGTAGGTTAAGAGCCGCAATACCTGATTGGCCACTACTTAAAGAGCCTGAGTTAGTGGTTGCAGTAGTACTGCCTTGAATAGAAGGTAAAGTCATGGCGAACTCTGCAATGCTGCCTGGTGCTTCAGCGTCAATATCCTCTTCGGATAACACTGAGACCGGTGTAGGCGCGCTGTAGCCGTCGCGAACGATTCGAGAGCCTGTAACTACGACCTGTTCAATATTTGCACCGTCTTGCGCTAAAGCAATGCCGGTGAATAATAACGAACTAGCAAAGCCTGCGGCTGCTGTGCAGTGTCGTAGCATAGTTTTTTTCGAGTAGTACATAGTGAAGTGCCCCATTGATAGCATTAGTCCAAAATGGACCTGTTAAAAATATTCAGAAATAGCTCGAGCATTTTTCATGCCAATCGATTGATGGAATTTCATGAATACTGCCTAGATTGGCGTAAAAATCGCGATTAGTTGAAGCTATTTACTGGTTAGACAATTATTTCTGGATGGGCGGGAAATGGCTCTATCTCCCATGCCTTGGGGGATCGAGAGAATTGATAGAGTGTAGATAGCATTCTCTCAATTCAATATAAAATAAGACAACTGGCGCTTTAAAAATTAAAAAATTAGCGGATTTGAACACTTTTAAAGAGTGATAACAGTGCATTTATGAGCGAGGCGCTCCATTTCAAGACAATTTGTGCGAGTTATTTGTGCATTCTAAAGCGCAGCAGAGCAAAATTCCCGCGAAAATTGGGAGAAAATGCTGCGGCTGCTAATTCGCTTTGCTCAAAACATTTTGCGATATGTTGGTATAATCCTGCTAAATTTGCAGTTATTCTTCTGATGAAATAAATGTATTTATTTTTTTGCGCAATTTTTCAACGCCAATTACTTGCAGGGCTTTAATATTTCTTGTGGGGATAGTGCTAGGATCTCCAAAAGTATCGATAGCAGTTTTAACTTGGCTTTCTCTGAGAATGTGAATCATCGGGTAGGGGGATCGATTACTAAAATTTTCTGGTGCATCTGGCGTTGTTCCTGAAAATTGATACTGAGGGTGGAAGCTGGCCAGCTGAAAGACGCCTAGCAGTTGTGACTCTTCAAGTAATTGCTGGGCACTTTCAAGAAAATCTAAGTAGTCATCAAACTCATTCAGTACAAACGGAGTAATCAAGAGACTTGTCGCTATCTCTTGATTGAGCTGTAATAACACTAGCTCAGATTCCAGATCTACAAGTGCGTCTAGATTATTGTGACTGGTTACAACTTTATAGCGAATAGATTCATTGTCTACCACATGTTTGGCAAAGGGGCAGAGCCCCAATTCAATTACGAATTCTCGAAGCCACCGTTCAACGCTTCTCTCAATCTGAATTACTTTGCTATTTACGTCTTGATCCATGTTGAATTTAATTTCCTAGACTGGGTTTTCTAAAATTGGGTTTTGCCAAATTGACTAAGCACGACCCCATACACTGACATTGCATCCCACAAATTTTGAATACGAATATTCTCGTTCTCTGCATGTTGGTTATTGTCATGATTAGCAAGGGGTAACACTACAATCGGGGTGTCCATCCTTGATGAAAAATCGGTGAGCGGCAAACCACCGCCCATAGACGGAGTAAGAATTAAATCTGGCGCTATCTGCCGCATGATGACGATGAGCCGTTGGGCTATGGCCGAGTCCATTGATGTTCGCAGGCCTGAGCCGCCTGTGCCGCGCCAGTCCAGCTTGATCACCTTTTCGTGGCTTCGCAAAATACTGTCGCTAGGTTCATCGTAGACAATAAAAAACCCTTGCTGCTGAATATGCTCTTCCACTAACCCTCTGATTGTTGCTGGATTTTGATTGGGCACCAAGCGCATGTCTAACGAGACTGTGGCGGTGGCTAGAATAATGTTGCGGCCCTCACTGCCCACTCCCCCAGCGACCAGCCCCCTAACATTCAGTGCTGGCAATGTGATCAACTGCTCCAGCCTCATGCCGCTGCCTTCAGGGGTATGAATGGATAGCTCGTTCTTTAGCTGCTCGGTAACATCTGGCATGGCATTTATGGCAGTGAGCTCGGTCTCTGTCAGCTTGGCCACTTGGTCATAGAAGTCATCAATTAGAATACGCCCAGATTCATCTCTCATAGTGGTCAGCAGGTAAGCCAAGCGCATGACAGGGTTTGGTGCCCAATTGCCATAGTGACCGGAATGTAGCGGGCGATTAGCGCCGTAGGTGGTGAGCTCTAGGCCTTGGCCACCTCTGACGCCAAAAACAAGCTGTGCAGTTCGTGATTGGTGCATAGGCGCGTCACAGAACAATAGCAAGTCTGCATTGAAGAGCTCCGGGTTTTCATCAATCACTCGGCCCAGAGTGGGCGAGCCTCTTTCTTCTTCACCATCAAACAGCAGTTTGATGTTTACCGACAGGGGGATATTGCTGGCCTTTAGCGCATCTAGTGCGTGTAAAATTGCGATTATCGGCATTTTGTCATCACCGGCGGAGCGCGCGTAGAGTCGAGCCTCTGGATCAATAGGGGTTTCTAAAGAGTTGAGGTCAACAGGACGTCCCATCTCTTGTAGAGGGCGATCCAACAGGGTGGGAGTGAATGGCGGGTAGGTCCAGTTTTGGGCTTGCACGGGCTGACCATCATAGTGAGCGTACAAAAGAATAGTCTCGATGGCACCAGGGGTTGCGAGTTCAGCAAAGATATAAGGCGATCCGCCCGATTGGAGACGCTTTACTGAAAAGTCTCGGGCACTAAGTAAGGACTCGATAAAATCCGCGTTGCGAGTCATGTCAGCTAGGTTCGATGCAACGTTGGGCATTGCCAGCAGCTCGATAAAATCATTGAGGATGAGTTTTTCGTTGTCGGCGCGGTACTGGTTGACGGCGCTACTCACGTCAGTGCTAGAGTAATTGGCAGATTGGCCGGCAGATTGGCCGGCAGATTGGTTGGCTGAGAATAAAAACAACGAGGCCAAGATGCAGCAGGCAGCAGGTTGACGGATGTATGAGATACTCATGTGTGTACGACTCCACGACATTGTTTAAAATAGGCTGGTAGGCGTTACTATACCTGAATTCTGATAGGGCGAAGTGTTCGCCACGCTCACTTTAATTGGGCCAACAGATACTCAGTGGTAGCTGGCTACGAATTACTTGATAGCGGTTTCGAAGCCGTTTGCAATAGATAAAGGAATAGATAATGCGCAGTGAAATAAAAAATGATGTGATGACGATAACCATTGATGACGGCAAAGCCAATGTAATCTCCCATGCCTTACTGGATGAGCTGGTGCCAACACTGGAGAATGCGAAGACTCAGGTAAAAGCTGTGCTTCTAACGGGCAGAGTTGGTCTATTTTCAGCAGGCTTTGATTTGAAAGAATTTCAAAAAGGTCCGTCTCAGACCAAAGCCTTGGTTTCCCGTGGCTATGATCTGCTGTACCGACTTTATGGCTACCCTCTGCCGCTTGTAAGTGCTTGTTCAGGACATGGTATTGCCTTGGGCGCTTTTATTTTACTCGCTTCAGATACTCGTTTTGGCAGTGCCGGTGACTTTAAGATCAGTTTGCCCGAAACAGCAATTAGCATGCAGTTGTCCCCACTTTTGATGGAGTTGGCATCAGCTCGGTTGTCTAAGCGGCATTTAATCCGCGCGGCTGTGCAATCGGAGAATTATGACCCGGTATCGGCCATCGGCGCGGGTTTCTTGGACGCAGTTGTGTCTGCCGAGGCGCTGTTAGAAACGGCCTTTGCGGAAGCCGAAAAATTGAGTAAGCTGCCAACTGAGTTTTATGCAATGAATAAGCTGCTGGCAAGAAAGAGCTCATTAGAGTTGATGAGTAAGAATCTGAAAGCTTAAGGATATTGAGTTTTTAACCCTCAACAGGTAAAACGCGGCGAATGGCTTGCAGCAGGTCGTTTATTCGAAAAGGCTTATTGTCTACGCCGTCGAAACCCGATTCGCTTATCTTGCTGAGATCGTGGGGCATTGGGTTACCGGTGACAGCGAGAACAGGAATGTGTTTGGTTTTGGGGTCGGCCCTCAGAGCTTCGAGAGCCT
>JBLGBD010000076.1:0-14414 GCA_047617585.1 Pseudohongiellaceae bacterium
ACTTGCTGTCGGCTTCTTCGACAGAAAAGCCATGAATTTCAAGCACGCTGCGCAGCATAAGTCGCAGCCCTGGATCATCTTCCACGAGAAGAACCGTTAGCCGATCTGCAGCAGGCTTTTCTAGGGCTGCCTGAGTCTGTATTTTGGTTTGATCTTTGTCCTGTTGCAAAACAACCTCTTTAGCACAGTATTCGTCCACACTTTGCAGCAGCCATTGCACTCTAGGCTAGGGTAATTGCCCTGCTGCTATCATTTTGCTGACGAGTAAATTAGGGGACACCCAATTGAGCATGTCATCGAAAACGTCTTCAACATAACCGGATGTTACGAAATCAAGGTTATTGGGCATTCTATAACCGGCCACGGTAATCTCACCTGAATTTTCAACCTCATCGGCTCCGGTAAACGCCGCCCAATTAGCCCCCATAGACAACACCACAGCAGGCAAGTTATTCGCAACAACTGCAGCGCACGAGGCTGAATCGCATATTTGAAGATTGGCTTGGGTTGCCAAATTAGCCACGGTTTCGCTCCCCATATTGGCGGATGTAAATGCACTAGCCGCCGCATTGGTGACCACATAGCGATAAGGATTACCCCAAGCATCGCTCAATAGGTTGTTTACATTCAGCCGTCCGCTCAAACCTAAGGTGCCAGACGGCACAAATCCCGCAGTAAAGGTAGTGCCAACAGAACAAGGGCCCGCCGCGGCCGGTGCTGAAAAGCCATTACTTGCCGCCGTCGCTGGGCAAGGCAGCCGATCATTGGCCTGAGCAAACCCATACAGCGCATCGACGATATCCTGCAGAGCATCTTCGGTAGAATTTCGGTTGCCAACTTCCCTTGTAGTGCCGACAGAAACCAGCAGCCCGCCTAATAAGGCAGAGATGATTAGCAACACTACCGCCATCTCGATAAGGCTAAAGCCTGATGCTTTCCTATATTTCCGTTGATTGGACGTTAACACTGATTTGTAGACCTCTCAATGCCGGAGAAATTTTGGTTAATAGTATAAGTAATAGCGCAGCCATTAAATACTACAGTTGCTGAGTCTGTGTTTAAGCGCACATAATTTGGGTTTACCTGATTGAGCCAATTGTTGGCAGCAAACCATCCCGGAGCAGTGCCCGCTGGCCCCATCACCGTGGCAAAATCTAGCAACAAAGGGTCGTCAAATGAGGTGTCGTCTGGATAGCTACCGCTGGTTCCATGATAAGAATCAAGGGTTGCTTTGATTGTTTCAGCCACTCTTGCAGTGACCCCAGGCATGATTTCTGCGAGCCTTATGCCTAACAACCGATCGGTAAAATTCTCTGGAGCTAAGGCATCCGAGGTCACGAATGTAGCGCTGGCTGCGTTACCTCCCTCTAAGTAGTTAGCGGCACTATTGTTTGGCCTCGCCTGTAAACTATTCGCTTCACCTGGCGCTAGTAGCACGGCGACATAGCCGGTTACGCCATCGACAGTGAGAGTTGGTACTGTCGAAGAATTGAACACCGAGGCCGGATTGCTGCGCAGTGAATTGTCTAATGCGAACCAAAACTCCTGATCTTGACCGACACCAAACTCGGTGAATCGCTGTGCGCCTAACAGCGTGGTCACCGAGCGCGGTAACCGGCCCAGCGGATCGATGCCGCAGGGGCTGTTGGCTAATCCATTGCCGTTGGTATCTGGACAAAATAAATGCCCTGGCCCAGCTCCTGTCACCCCAAAATGCTCCGAGCCAAGGATAGTAAAGGCAATCAGCTGCTCTTTCACGGCACTCAGTGCAGCAGCGGCGTTAAGATCGCGATCCTGCTTTGCTTGGTTATTATTAAGCGCGGTTAGGAACAAAGACGAGCTGACGATAAACAGCCCAATCACAAACAGCAGCAATACAACTCCCGATTGCTGATGCGCCGCGATTTGACGACTGCCAATATTAGGTATTTTGCGTGTCGAGTGTTTCATAGCCACAGCTTTAAGGTGCTTGTTCTGACGGTGAGTCAGCGACTTCTTCGGCTTGGTTCGCCGCAGCATCGGCTAACTCTTCGATGCGCTGCAGTTCAAGCTTTTGCTGCCATTGATAGGATTCATAGACAACGCCGGTAGTGGCGTTCAACACCTGCCCCGGCTTGATAATATATTCTTGATCGTTGGAATTAATACTTAACCTGCCCATCGCTGCCGGCTTCGGAATTCTAACCCCACGAGGTAAGTCTTTCTCATCAACTGCAGCACCGTTTAGCCATACAGTGGCGCTGCCATCGGATTTAATCACCGAGCCACCTAAAGCAAAGACAATCTCCGCTTCGGGCTCTTGGTCTGCCGAATCTGTCGCTGTGACCAGAGCAGGTGCTTCTAGCTCCGGCGCGATATCGACAATTCCCAGACGCCGTCGCTCTAACTCAAGACGAACTTGTGGGGTTAAAAAAAGACGAACGCCTGTTTGTGCAACACTGATGGCACTTTGCCCACTCAAGGCGGCAAGCGCCAGCAAAGACAGCGCCACCCTATTCACTGTAGTATTCCTCTTGCACAAAAGCCTCTCGCTGCAATGTATACCAATAGAATTCGCAATTAGCCCGTTGGTGCGGCACAACTGCCAAAAGCTCTTCGTCTGCGATATTCAGCTGCAGCAACTCACATCGATTAGTGACGAGCAAACGATTTGGCGCCAAAAAGTCTGCTAAAAACCGAGTCAGATCTTCCTCATGCAGTAGCGGCAAACTAACTTGGAGTTTGCTACCACGCAGTGAAATACTCTCTTCTGGGTTTTCCACTGCAGCAGGATAATTCAATAACCACCTTTCCTGTTCAGAGACAGTAACACTAATTGGAAACAGCCGGTATGAGTCTCTGATACCGCCGATTTCAGCCAGCAATGCGACCCGATCTTCTTCGTCAAGCACGCCAGTAACTACCATTTCGTTAAACCGATCTATATTTTCGATAAATATCTGCTCGGCCTCTTCAATAGCTAGCACCTGCGACGACACATAATTCAGCTCACTATAAGTATTGCTTTCCTTGCGCAGAATGTCATTCCAAAAATACTGCGTGCTTAGATAAAACCCTACCGTCGAGGCAATTGAAAGCACAAAAAAACCCAGCGGCCATTTCAGGGCCTTTATATCAGCCTGCAGTGATCTTCGTTTCAACGCCACTGTTAGCTTCTCCTTGTAAGGCTAAGCGCAAAACTAGCGTCCGTAGCTTGGTCGGTAAGCACTGTGATGATCTCTGAGTTAGTAGAGGTTGCAATGGGTTGTTCGATGACTAATACCTCAACGCCTTCAATTTCTTCGAGTGATTCAATGAGTAGTTTCAATCGAGCGTCTGAGTCCTGTGCATCGCGGGCAGCACTTAGCACGCCAAACAATCTGACATCCAATATCAGATCTTCGGTAAGAACAATATCGGTAAAGTTAGCTCCTTCTTCGCTTGGCACTAAATTCCAGTCAATGGTTGATAGGGAAACCAACGGGAACCTAGACATAACTCGGCCGATCTGAACTAGTATTTCCGTGGGGCTTTCTACTTGGCCGCGAATCGTGTTGAAGGTGCCTACCGCTAACGCCATAGCGTCAGAAGGAATTGGTGTTTCTGGAAAAGCCGCTGTCAATTGATCATAGTTGTCCTGTATCGGATTTATCTCAGCACTTATGCGCTCTATGTTTTGAGCTCGATCATAAGAGCCATATAGGACTGGCGCAGAAATAATGACACCCAAAGCCAACGTTGCAATAGACAGAGCAGATATAAGATGGCGCGCCTGTTTCAAATGATAAAAGCGCATAGCGGCAGACGGTGCGTAGATATTTTCTAGCAGACCGGTTCGTATGCCCCAGTACAAACAGAGCAATACTGCGGTAATTTCTTTCTGGGCACCGCTGAATTTATCAATCTGAAGCATATCTACAGAATTATGATGCTCAATCAAATCAAAGCTGCGGTGGCCTTTAAATCGTTCGAAATCTTGGTTATCTAAATCGGGAGTAATAATATGGACATCGAGTTTCGTATCGAAAGGCACTAAACCAATTCGCTCAAGATATTCTTTAGATTGTTGGCAGGTTTCAATAATCAGTTCTGCAGGCTCAGCACTTTGATAGGTAGGCAGGGGCGTCAACCGGCTAAACATTACTTTTTCGCCGGTTATTAATGTTTGCCGAATTCCAGATTGTTCCCAGTTAACCACCAATATGGTGTCACTGGTCATTAGGCCATAGTGCTTGGCCACTTTACACAACGCAAATGCGGGTGTTGTTATGGACTGAATTGGCACCTCTTCAGCAAGTAATGCATGCACCCATGGGTCCAAACCTTTTCCCTTTGTCAGCGCACTGAACAATACCTTATCATCTTTTCTGCCTCCCTCGGCGCGGCCTACCACCCGAGCGGAACGATACTCAGAGCCTCTAAAATGCTGATCAATTTTTCGCTTTAAAAGCCCCGGCCGATCAAGGGAATTAGTATGGGCCACAGTCTCAACAACAAAGTCTTCGGACACCGAGTCTATTAGAATCGTGACCGGTGTTTTCTTGTTATCTGCTAAATAAAATTGAAAATTCTCCACCCCCTCATCGCCTTGAGTGAATCTAGCGACATGGATCAACCGATCACCGTCTAAGGTATAGACACTCATCCCGTCAAAGTTAATTAACAGAATGCGTTTAGTTGAAGGTTGAAACGGAGATTTCATTAATTTCACCTAGAACTGCATTTTACTAATGGAGTCGTACACAGGGCCCATCACAGACATCATCACCCAACCTAAGATGCCACCCATTATGATAGTCATGAGTGGTTGGATCAGTGCCTGAACTTTTTCAATTGAGTCTTTGATATCTCGATCATAGAAGTAGCTTACATTAAGCAGCGCTTGATCTAGTTGGCCAGTTGTCTCGCCCACTCTAATCATTCTCACAACTAGCGGCGGAAACAAGCCAGTGTTTTGAAAACTAGCAGACACTCCTTTACCTTCTTGAATGTCTTCACGGGCTCGAGTCAGCGCCAGCCTTATGGCTTCGTTGCCCGCAATTCTCTCGGTAATCTCTATACACTGAAGCACAGGAATGCCAGCTTTGTACATCATGGCAAAGAAGTTAGCAAAACGAGAAAGGATGATTTTTTTCAAAACCGGACCTATTTGCCAGACCTTCAATTTAAAAGAGTCTAGTTGATAACGTACATCAGAGCTGATTCGGGCCAAAATCTTGATCGTGAAAAAGGTCAAGACTGGCAGAATTGTAAACACATACCAGTAGTTAACCATAAAGTCTGATGTTGCTATCAGCGCCAAGGTATGGGCAGGTAATTCTTGGCCGATGCCTTCGATAAAGTCTGTGAGCTGAGGCACAAGGTAGACCATAAGAAAACCCACCACGGCAAAGATTACAGTACCCACAAAAAGTGGAAAAATCAGTAACTTTTTAGTGGTTGAAATCAACTCGTCCTGCCATTTAATCATATTGCTAAGTGACAGGAACACATCAGGCAGTTGGCCACTCGCCTCGCCAGCGGCAATCAAATTTACAAACATCTCGTCAAATACTTTGGGATGTTCTGCGACCGCTTCTGACATTTTTTTCCCGTTCTCAATATCTTCTACCACCTGCGCGATAATGCTACGGAACGCTGCCACATCAACGGAGTCTCTTAAATCCTGCAAACCGTCAATAATGGAAACTCCAGAACGGGTCAACTGCTCCATATGAAAACAAAAGTTAATCAGATCTATTCGGCGAACAGCTCCACCACCGCCAAACGAGCTTTTATCTTCAACGAATTTTGCTTTTATTAGATCCATGCCCATGCGCTTAAGCCGGGCCTCTAGGGCTTGTTCATTTGCTGCATCGATTTTGCCGGAGTGTTTTCGGCCTTTGGCATCAATCGCTTTGTAATTAAATAGTGCCATGCTAATTCTCAGCGGCTAACCCGGCTGGTAAGGTCTACCACTCGCGTAATTTCATCTAAACTTGTCGTGCCCTCTAACACTCTGCGGCAGGCATCATCGACCAATGTTTTAAAGCCGGTGGCAATTGCCGCCTTAGATAGCTCATGGGCAGACGTGTTCTGTGAGATCAATTTTTTCATGTAGTCGTTGATCATTAGAATCTCAAGGATTGAGGTACGCCCTTTATAGCCAGCATGGTTGCACTCTTTGCAGCCTACAGCCGCATATATTTCTATTTCGGCCGCTGAATCATCTAGCGCTAAGAGTTTGCGCTCTAGCTCTCCTACTGGGTGCAGCGTTCTACAGTGAAGACAAAGCCGCCTTACCAAGCGTTGAGCAATAATACCAATTAAGTTACTCGCCATAATATCTGGCAAAACGCCTAAATCATGGAGGCGTGGTATGGATCCAACCGCAGAATTGGTATGCAGAGTCGAAAAAACCTGGTGCCCTGTCATGGACGCCCTGAATGCCATTTCCGAGGTAACACTGTCCCGTATCTCACCTACCAAAATTACATCTGGGTCTTGTCGCATCATGGAGCGAATACCTTCGGCGAAGCCCATCTTGGCGGCTTCATTAATAGAGGTCTGACGAATCATTGGCATGGGATATTCAACTGGGTCCTCCATGGTCATGATATTGATCGCTGCAGTGTTAATATGGTTGAGAATCGAATACAGAGTGGTTGTCTTACCGCTGCCTGTTGGGCCGGTGACCAAAATAACCCCTTCAGGTTTCGCTAGCATCATTTTGATCGAGTGCAGATTGTCATCACTCATACCTAGCTTCTCAAGCTCGACAATGCCTTTGCGTCGGTCCAACACCCGAAGCACAACGTTTTCACCGTAGGACGTAGGCTGGGAAGCGACACGAAAATCAATTTGACGGCCAACTAGCGACATCGATATGCGGCCATCTTGCGGCGCTCGCGACTCTGCGATGTTCATGTTGCTGATTACTTTAAGTCTTACCACCATGGCTGGCCAGTAGCTTTTGTGCAGACTACGCACTTGTTTCAATACACCATCAATGCGGTAGCGAATCCGCAGGAAGCCTTCTTCTGGTTCAAAGTGAATATCTGATGAATCGTTTTGCACCGCATCAGCAAGCAATGCGTTGATCAAACGCACCATCGGATGATGATACTGATCACCATCTGCTTGGGGTGCATTGAGGTCAACCTCGCCTGTCTCGATCTCTTGCAAAATACCGTCTATAGATAGCTCAAAACCGTATATTTCTTCGGTAATTCTGGCGATGTCGGCATCGCCGCCGAGCACTGGCTTAATTTCGATGTTGCCGCCATGAATCGCTTTGACTTGGTCCAAAGCGACAATATCGTAAGTGTCCGCCATGGCCAGCGTGAGCAGCTTTTTATCTTTGGCATAAGAGATAGGCAAAATCTTAAACCGTCTCGCTAAATCCTGCGGAACCATCTTGATGGTTTCGGCGTCGATCACCGCGCCACTTAGGTCAATGCTTTCGTACCCGCTGTTCTCACTTAAGGCATCACGAATAATAGAATCAGTAACAAACCCTAGTTGAATCAATACGGCGCCAATCCGCTTACCTAAGGTTTTTTGCTCCAGCAGCGCGATAGTGAGCTGATCATGGGTGATCATGCCCTTCTCTATAAGCACCTCGCCAATACGCTTTTTAGGCGTGACTTCTACATCCATACTCATGGCGTCTCAGATCCAGTTAGCTTGGCGATGCGATCCCGCGCCGTATCCAAATCGAAATTGGAGGGAAATTGTGATGCACCTGCAAGGGCTTCTTGATAGAAGCTTATTGCGGACCTCGGCTGATTCAAACGATCTAAACTTACAGCAAGATTAAACGCATAATCTGGGCTCACCCCAACGCCCACGACGCTATCGGCTTTGGCCAAACTCAAGGCTTTAAAATAGTATTTCTGGGCATCCGTCCAGCGGGATTCCCCGGCATAAAAATTGCCCAGTGCAAATGCCAATGGCGCAACATTCGGAAAGTCGTTATTCAGACGGCGCAGCTGTCGCTCTTTTTCAGCTGGATTAACCGAAGGCACCAGGTTGAGCAAACCAGAGCGTGCTATGGCTTGAGATGGATTGAGCGCTAATACACTTGAGTACAGATTCATTGCCGCGGCAATTTCGCCACTTGCGCTGCTGATTGCAGCCAACCCTAACATAGCATCAATGTTTCGTGGTTCGGCTTGCAAAACCTGCTCGTAAAAAGTACTGGCAGACTCGAAGTCTCCGGCCTGATAGGCTGCATAGGCAGTGGTTAGCAGTGGTGATAGAGTAGGCCGTGACTCTTTCTTTCGAAACGAAATGAGCGCAACTCTGGGCTCACTAGTGGCTTGTTTTAAACTAGCTCCTAGATTGAAGCCATCCTCGACTGCCGCCAACTCGGACTCGCGACCTTGTGCAGCACTAGCATTGCCAGTTGGTGCTGCCGCTAAACTGGGCGCAGACTGCAAGGCAACGGTGGGTGCCCGATTCTCAATAGTTACTTCATCGGGATCAGAGTTCCTAAGCTGGACGCTCATTGCCTGCGAAGCAAGGTCGACCATAGAGGTAACACTTAATCCGGTGAGCCTCTGGGTCACGTTCTGCGCATCGGACTGTTCGAGTAGGCCCGCATTCTGAAGTTGCTCAATTGCGGCGCTGGCCACAAAGCTCTCAACTGTTGGCTCTAAACTCTCAGGCGCTACGGAGCTAGATTCCTCTTCAGAAAACGCCGGCGCTAAACTATTACGCTCAATATCCCCACTGATTTCGCCAGCAAAGTCAGGCTCGCTTGAGCTGACATAATTAGTTTCTGGAATAGAGAAGCTATTGTTAGATGAGTTAGAGGACAACAAGAAGTAACCAATCCCCAAAATCAAGGCAGCCGCAATACCGGCGCCGCCATAAATATAGTTCTGACGATTATTCGCGCCGATTTTCTTAGCCGCAAAAACTGACTTCGCTGACTGTCGACTCTTCGCCGTTCTCTGGGTAATGCTACCCCGAGCTTGCTGGGGCTCCGAGCCGCGGCCCGCTCTAGATGAGCCTATGGGTGGTCCGTTGGGTTCAGCCTGCCCCGACGGCGCTGCGTAGTTGATTGACTCTACTGGACGGTCCTGTGAGCTATGATTCGGCACGGCTTTTTCTTGGTCTGCTGCAGGCGCCACTGGCAACTCCATGCCTGCAGCAGCCGAAGTCGACTTTATCGAGCTAGCGCTGGCCTCGGCATCAAAGAACGCTTCAAGTTCATTCTCATTATCTGACTTTGCCGGCAAACTGGCGTTATCTAAACTTTTCCCTAGCGACGTTTCTGAGGCAGGTGTACTAGGGGTGTTGGCCTCAAGGGATAAGCTGGCAGTTTCAATTGCCTCATCAAGATCGGCGGAAAACACTGCAGTCTCAGCGGCAGACGTTAGAGCTTGCTGCGCGACGCGAGGGTCTTCTTCGAACTCCACCATGATGCCTAAATCAGGCGAAGAGGGTTTGGCTAGCGACGGGCTAACGACTTCATCGCCCGGTGCAGCCGTAGCAACTTGGGGAGACTTATCTCCAGTGGTTTTCTCCTGCTCAGCCTGTTTTTTAGCTTGTTCGGCTTTGCGCAGAGCATCCATTAATAAGCTCATGGTCTATCTCTTCGCTTGATCGCACACCTAAAAAGGCGATGCTGAATTTTGGCTGGAAGTATTAAAGCTGGCGCTGGTTGGCAGGTATTGTCGGTAATCTTGCAGATCGCCATCAACACTGTTCTGCCGGATAACTACTGGTCTAATAAAAACAATAAGTTCGGTTTTTACGGTGGACTCATCTCGATAGTTAAACAGATCTCCCACTATAGGCAGCCGGTTTAAACCCGGCAAGCCTTGAGTCTGTAAATCAAGAGTGTCTTGCATCAGGCCGCCCAGTATCGCTATTTGGCCACTATCTATTTGCAAAATAGATTCTATCTCACGAATCTGAATTTCTGGAATAGAATTGATAACCCCAGCTTGCCGAAACAAAGGGTTAGGATCTTCGACAAAGCCTAGTATCCGAGAAATCGTTGGGCGGACATTCAAAGTCACCCGATCATCCTCACTAATCTGCGGCGTGACCGCCATAGTAAACCCCACCGGCACCGAATTTATGGTACTCATAAAGGTAGGCTGGATTGCAGGGCTTGTCGCTGTACCAGGAATACCAGGCTCAACTTCCAAAGTGAAGTATATTCTGCTGTCTACAACCCGCAGCATTGCCGTTTGATTATTCAATGCCATTAATTTAGGACTAGAAAGTATTTGTGTATCGCCGAACCGATTCAATAAACTAATGGTTGAAGTTATGGCATCAGGGCCGGCAGATTTATCAATTGTTAGCACATTGGTTGGCACATTTGTAAGATTGAGCCCGGTAAGACTCTGCACAAAACTTACCTGCCCATTGTCCCGATTCAGTAGATTCCAATCGACCCCAGATTGAAATTGGTCGTTAAGCGTCACTTCGACCACAGTAGCTTCTATTAACACTTGATACAGCGCTCTAGTGCGCACGGTTTCTAAAAAATTGTAGATTTCTGCATGTTCTCGCTCAGTCGCTCTGACGGAAACTAGGCCGCTTTCCGGGCTGACGATGATTGCGCCGCTGTTAGCAGCATCTTCGGGGTCTCCTCCCAACATTGTCGCTAAATTAGCCGCTAAGGTACCCCAGAAATTATTGGTCGTGTCTTGGCTCAGCGTAGTAGAAGAATTATTAGGCGACTCAGACTCAGCACCAACTCCTGAGGAAACACTGACAGTAGATTGGGCAGTTCTTGCTATGTTGACATAATCGATGCGGTAGTTGCGCAGATAGGGCGCGTCGGGCTCAACCACCAAGTAATCTTCTTTTTGAAATGCCCAACGTATATTTACCTGTCTGGAAATCCTCTGCAAAATTTGCGGCAGTGATTGGTCAATAGCATTGATGCTCACCGAGCCTTCAATCGCTGAATTCACATCGATATTTATTTCAGCATCGCGGGCCATTGCAAACAGCAGCTCTCTCACAGGCACATCCTGCACCACCACTGAATATAGCTCAATCGGCGCTTGGGCTTGAGGCGCTGGCAAGATTGGCGGCGGGGTCACTATTTGCGGAATACCCGATTGCTCGATAGGAGCCTCAGAAGACAGATGTCGGTCGCCAATCCCCGCGCGCTCATCATCGAGCGGCGAAGGCAGGGAATCGCATCCCGCCAGAAGAATCCCCACCAACAAAAGGGAATTGCTTTTTTTGCTTGGCCAAAGGCTCATCACAGTTGCTCCGTTATTAATGAAACGATTGAGTCATTGGAATTACACTCAATGCCGTTAATATTTTGTACAAAGGGTTTGAAATCACGAATATGTTGAGGCAGTTTTTCAATAAAGTCGGTTGCCAAACTTAGGCCCGCAAAACTGCCGTGCTTGACTGTCCAGTAAGTTTCACCCGCCATAGTCGAAACACAGACGATGGAGTTAGTGTCTAGCCCCTCTCGAGCCATTAGCTGAAGGAATGACTCTGCAAACCCAAGATCACTGCTCGCACCGGATAAGAACTGAATCGTATAACCTTGGGAGTTAGTTTTAGCCAGCCAATCTCGTGTTGCCTGCAACCGCTCCCTGGTTAGATGTTCGCTCAACAAAGAGTTCCGAAACGAGCTTAACGCCGACAAATCCAAATCAGCGTCGACCACAGCTATTGATTCGATACTCATCTTCTGTGCCCGCACAACTGGCAAAAGCTCTTTAGGCACTTCGACTGAGGGCAATGTTGGAATAATACCATCCAATAACAACGGCATTGCCAGCGTCTCTGTATTTTTCGCTGGCGCCGTATCAACCAGATCGCTTACTGACTCTCTAGGGTTCTCTATGCTACTTGAGGGCAGCATACTGGCAATGCCCACCGAGCGCGGCCACAGCATTAAGGTAAAAAGTAGAGTAACCGCAACAAGGCTTGCACCAGCGATTCGCAGTGGTGAAAATAATTGCTCAATCAAAGACAGGGAATACTCACTGTCTTTGATTGCAGCGATTACGTGTCTTGCGGTTATCACGGGAGGAACATCCGGGCCAAGTTTTTCAGGTAAGCGCAACACATTTTCAGAAAAGGCAGAGAGCATTGCCTTGTCGGCAAGAATATTTATTCGCCGAGTTAAGCCGCCAGATGCCTTTGCGATCAACCATTCAGCCGGACTGGAAAATAGTTGAGGACAAGGACAACCCGCGGCACTCAGTCGGAACCGAATATACTGGGCCGTTTCTTCAACCCCCAGCGGGGTCAAATAAAAACTGTGGGTAATACGTTCTCGTAACTGCCGGATATGGCGGACGCTTAAATTTTTATCAAGCTCAGGCTGCCCAAACAAAATTATTTGCATGAGCTTGTCGCGGTGGGTTTCCAAATTGCTAAAAAGGCGTATTTCTTCTAAGGTTGCCACGGGCATACCCTGGGCTTCTTCAATAATAACCAGCACCTTCTTATTGGCCCCATGCTGCTTTAGCAGATGGTTTTGAAGTTGCTGCATAACCAGCAGCTTAGAGGTATCACGACGCACCGGGAGTTTTAACTCAAACGCAACGGCGTAGAGAATGTCTTCTGGGCTTAAATTAGGATTAGCGATATAAACAACTTCCGTCGTCTCGGGCAACTGCTCTTCCAACATCCGGCACAGCATGGTTTTGCCGCTTCCCACTTCGCCAACCACTTTCAAAATACCCTCGCCGCTTTCTATGGCGTAGAGCATCGCATCCAACACAACCCCTCTGCCCTGGTCTCCGCCAGAGAAGAATAAAGAGGTATCCGGGGTGATACGGAACGGGTGGCGCTGTAGCGAGAAATAATCTTGATACATGTTTAGCTAACTCCCCCTTCGAAAAAAATTCCACGGCATAAATTCAGATTGATCGAACCCGCCGAGAAATAACATCAGTGCTAGTTATAGATATCGTTAAGTATCTGAAAAAATTAACTAAAAAGGGTAATTTAACTGAATAAACTGAGATCCGGAGCCAGAATTCGCAGCCAGACTTCAATCTGCTGTAAAAAGCCCATCTTTTGTCACATTTCTGAAAACTCATGCGGTTACTGGCCATCGGTTGACCCCCCACCCCCATAGCCGCCGGCAGTGGCTTCTTGCCCGTAACTCGACTCGAAGCCATTGCTGGCCTCCACTCGGCCCGTTTGGGTCTATGTAATTCCAAATATAAAAAGTTTGAGATTATTGAGTCTTTGATATCTTTGTTATCTTTGTTATCTTTGAAAAACAATAAGCCTTTCTGCATTGAAAAGTTCAGCACAGTTTGGAAGACCGCACTGGGCTGCCGGGGGTGTATTATTCCGGCCGCTCGCACCTCTCCGAGGTACCCTCAATCGGTCAGAAGCCCTGGAAAGCGGTCTTCTTCGGTCAATCGGTGCTTCGCGAGATTGCCGGTCTAACACACCCCCACCACCCCAGCGCTCGCAGTTCCTAGTGAGCGTTTTCGGTATTCGGCATTTTAGCTATTCGCCACAATATTAATTGAGCTACGTAGCGTCGAAGCCACAGATATCGTCGTTAAGTACTACGTCAGTCGAGATGCGGGCAGTTAGCGGAAACCACATTAAAGCCGCACGCCGAGTGCAGTAAAAAGACCGTTTTTTAGGGCTTTTTAAGGAGGGAGGGGAGCCCGGAGGGCCGAAGGCAGTGGTTGGAGTTGACTGCCCGTAGCTCGACTCGAAGCCATTACTAATCTCAAAGCTATATACATATTTTGAAAGGCAAAAAAATAAAAGCTCAGAGGCTGTAAACCTATCAGCACAGCTTTCAGCTAAAGCGCATTTGCAGGTTAAGCACGCCCTGAAGGACCGCACTGGGCTGGTGGGGCTGTATTATTCCGGCCGCTCGCACCTCTCCGAGGTGCCCTCAATCGGTCAGAAGACCTGGAAAGCGGTCTTCTTCGGTCAATCGGTGCTTCGCGAGATTGCCGGTCTAACACACCCCCACCACCCCAGCGCTCGCAGTTCCTAGTGAGCGTTTTCGCTATTCGCTACTCGCTATTCGCCACACGGCTAATTGAGCTAAGCAGCGTCGAAGCCACAGTTATTGCCGTTAGCCATTATTCAGTCGAGATGCGGGCAGTTAGCGGAAACCACATTAAAGCCGCACGCCGAGTGTAGTAAAAAGACCGCTTTTCAGGGCTTTTTATGGAGAGAGGGGAGCCCGGAGGGCCGTAGGCAGTGGTTGGAGTTGACTGCCCGTAGCTCGACTCGAAGCCATTACTAATCTCAAAGCTATATATTTTGAAAGGCCAAAAAGCTAAGGGCTCAGATATTAGAAAATTATCAGCACTGCTCTCAGCTAAAGCGCATTTCCAGGTTAAGCACGCCCTGAAGGACCGCACTAGGCTGGTGGGGGTGTATTATTCCGGCCGCTCGCACCCTTCTAGGGTGCCCTCAATCGGTCAGAAGCCCTGAAAAGCGGTCTTCTTCCGTCAATCGGTGCTTCGCGA
>JBLGBD010000077.1:0-14349 GCA_047617585.1 Pseudohongiellaceae bacterium
TGGGCATATTATCGTGATTCTACTCTGGCACCGCGTTTGGAAAGTGCGTGTTTGTGCCCATTGAAAAGGGGGCATGATAGAGGTTAGCGACAGGGTTTAAAAACAGGGTTAGAGGTAGTGTTTAGAGGTAGTGTTTAGAGATAGGGGCGGTACTGACAAGTTAACTCTCAATCTGCCAGTATTCAACTCATGACTCAACCAAAATTATACAAGCGCCACCGATTCCCTCCTGAAATAATCCAATACGCTGTTTGGCTCTATCATTGATTCAACCTCAGTCATGTTGATATCGAAGATTTGATGTCACATCGTGGCATCGAGGTGAGCTATGAGGCCATTCGGCTTTGGTGCAACAAGTTCGGGCCGAAGTATGCTCCGCGGTTGAGAAGAAAACACCAGGGATATGGTGACACTTCCTTCATTGATGAGGTGTTCGTTAAGATCCAAGGAAAGCAGCATTACCTGTGGAGAGCCGTTGATCAAGACGGTAAAGTGGTTGATGTGTTCTTGCAGAAGAGGCGAGATGGAAAGGCCGCAAAGCGGTTCTTTAAGCGGCTATTGCGCAAACACAAAGGCGAACCCAGAAAGATTGTCACTGATAAGCTCAGAAGTTACGGTTTGGCTCATAGAGAGCTTATTCCTGAAACATCGCAGTACACCAACAATCGATGTGAGCTATCACACGAACCTACGCGAGTGAGAGAGCGGGGTATGCGCAAAGCCCAAATCGGTAAAGCAGGCACAACGCTTTTTAGATGCACATGCAGCTGTCTATACCTTATTTAATCAAGGTCGTCACTTAGTATCAGCTGAGAACTATCGATTTTTCAGACAGAGTGCCTTTGCGTCTTGGGAGAGTGCAGTTGCCGCGTAGATGTAGTTTGACGAGAATTTTGGTGAATCTAGATGGTTAACTTGTCAATAACGATGTTATGATTGGATTGCTGTTTTTAGGATTAATTGAGTATGAATATACGTCGCAAATTACTTCAACTTTTAGCTGCTAGCCCGCTGCTAGCCCAGTCTACTGCTTTCGCCCAGAACAGTGAGGAGATATCACAGACTGACCAGTCTACAAAGCTCAGATGGGGGCATATTAATATCAATGTGAGTAACCTCGATTCTTCTATTAGGTTCTATGAGAAGTTAGGTTTCAGCGTTTATATATCATCTATTCCATATATTGGATTAACATCGGAGCCAAAATCTAATTTAATTGATGAGGGTAGCAGCACTGCTTTAGGACTACCTCAAGAAACCTCTGGTCGAGCATGTATCATGCAGTTGGATAATGGCTATCCTAAATTGGATTTGACGCAGCTCAATGACATGCCTCAATCAACACCATTGAACAACGCGAATTTAGGATTAGTACGGATGTGCCTCGCTTCTGCTAATTTAGAGGCAGACTACAACAAATTAACAAACCTTGGCGTCGAGTTCATCAGCCCGCCAATGACTGCAAAAGATGGCATGGCAGAAATTGCAGTTTGTATCGACCCTGACGGCACACTCATTGAATTGATTCAGGTTCATTTGGATAAGTGGCGTGTTTAAACTGATTCGGTTGACGAAGAGCATTTTTAATTGGTTAGAGGTCGTATTGCTTAATCTACACCTCAACAGTGACAAAGTGCTTTAAAATTATCTGCTATTAATCTTTAAACTAAATCAGCCTCAGGTAAGGGTACTGACAAGTTAACTCCCAATCTGCCAGCATTCGACGCATGACTCACTGAAGACTATGAATGGAAGGGGAGTGAGAACAGGGGAACGATATTAGAACCCGATAACTGGATAGACGTCGTTTTGCCTATAGTCGAGTTTTCCCTTTAAAATAATGAGAACTGATCAGTATCCCGCGCTTTCGGGGTCTTGCGTTTTCTGGCTTGAGTCTTTCGACTGCCATGTTTCAAAAAAACGGCGTTGGCACTGGTTCTGAAATCAACACTATTACGAACTTCAGTAATTTTTTGCTTGGCAATTTTTGCCGAGATGGCTTGGTCGACAATTGGTTCCGGGTAGTCCACTCCAAGCGCGAAATCACTGTCGTCGATGAGGTTTTTTTGCCACTTCCAAGGTTCATGAATAAAAGCAGTTGGGACACTTTTTAGTTCAGGCACCCATTTACGGATAAACGCTCCGTTTGGGTCGTGCTCCATGGATTGTTTTAGCGGATTATAGACACGCATGGCATTGATGCCCGTTACACCCGATTGCATCTGTAGCTGGCTGTAGTGGATGCCAGGTTCGTAGTCAGTGAACAGCTGCGCCAGGTAATATCCGATAACGCGCCAATCAAGCCAAAGCTGATAGCTCGCAAAACTCACCAGCATGGCTCGCATGCGAAAGGTTATCCAACCTTCGGTGATCAAATTGCGCATACACGCATCGATAAAAGGATAACCGGTTTGTCCGTTAGTCCATGCCTGATAATAAGTTTCATTGTGGTCACCAATTCGTAACCCTTCAAATGCCGGGTGCATGCAATGGGTTTCTATATCAGGTTGATCTTCGATCTTCTGAATGAAATGGCAGCGCCATGCCAGTCGGGAGCTAAAGGCTGTCAGGTTGCGGCCAAAACTTTTCTTCTCGCTTGCGGTCAACTGCGATCCGCGCTTGGCAATTGATTGCGCAACTTCGCGCACCGACAGCGTACCCCATGTCAGATGAGTTGAAAGCCGAGAGCAATGTACCTCGGACAAGTCGGGTGCTGAAATATGATAAAGGTACTTGCGTGATCGATGGTTTAGGAAACTACGTAAATCGGCGATTGCATTGTTCCGTCCACCTTTCTGGACGTTACCAATTGGCGTGTTGCCAAAAATCGGATCATCTTTATTCGGTAATAAATCGGACTCGACGTGGGGCAGTGCTTTAATGGTGATGGGTTTTGGCGATATTTTTCGCATCATTCGTGCGTTTCGAATTGCCGACCAATTATCGCGGCTGCTCAATTTTCGGACGACACCGTTTGATGGGTATTCGTGCAGCAGAAGCTTGTTGGCAGAGCACATGGCCCTGACCGCAATGTCACGATCATAGGTCCAGCGATTGCCTGTTTCTTCAAACGTATGCACGGCGCTAATCTCGTGTTTTAGTTGAAGCGCTTTCAGGACTTCGCTGGCCTCGCCAATTTTGATGACTAGCGGTTGACCTAAACTCGTTAGCGCTAAGTTTAAATCGACCAAACAATCATGAATGAAATACCAGTGCCTTTTTGATGCAAACGATTGCAGCCAGTAATCAGGCTCTACAATGTAAAGCGGCAGGACCGCTTCGGTTGACTGTGACGCAGCCAACAACGGTGCGTGATCAGATACACGCAAATCACGCTTGAACCAGACAAGTTGAGTGGGCTCGCTCATTCGAAGGCGCTGCTCTTTTTTATATAGCTGTGGTTTGGGTTGCTGGTCATACTGCTAGCATTCTTTTGGGTATTGGAGAAGTATCGGAGGTTTTGATAGCAGGCTCGATATAGGTTCTCTACGAATGGAAATACGATTTAGCTCATTTTAAGAGTTATATCTGGTACTGACAAGTTAACTCCCAATCTGCCAGTATCCGAAGCATGACTCAATCAAAAATGTACAAGCGCCACCGATTCCCTCCTGAAATCATCCAATACGCCGTATGGCTCTACCACCGATTCAGCCTCAGTCATCGTGATATCGAAGATTTGATGTCACATCGTGGAATCGAGGTGAGCTACGAAGCAATTCGCCTGTGGTGCAACAAGTTCGGCCCGAAGTACGCCCAACGATTAAGGCGAAAGCATCAAGGATATGGCGATACGTTCTTCATTGATGAAGTGTTCGTGAAGATCCAGGGCAAGCAACATTACCTATGGAGGGCAGTAGACCAAGATGGCGAAGTTGTTGATGTGTTTCTACAAAAGCGGCGTGATGGAAAGTCTGCAAAACGCTTCTTAAAGCGGTTGTTGCGTAAACACAAAGGCGAGCCGAGAAAGATTGTCACTGATAAACTGAGAAGTTACGGGGTGGCTCATAGAGAGCTAATTCCTGAGACGATTCACGACACATCGCAATACGCCAATAATCGATGTGAGCTATCACACGAACCTACGCGGGTGAGAGAGCGCGGCATGCGTAAGTTTAAATCGATGCATCAGGCTCAGCGCTTTCTAGGTGCGCATGCTGCCGTGTAAAATTTGTTCAATCTAGGACGACATTTGGTGTCAGCTGAGACTTGCCGATATTTTAGACTGCGCGCTTTTGCGTCTTGGGAAGAGGTAGTGGCGTTATAGGCTGTGATTTAAGGGAGCTTCTTTGGGCTTTGGGAGTTAACTTGTCAATACCGCTGTCACGCACGGAATGGCTGGACAGAGAGCTTATCGACAGAGAATTTATTGCCGGTGGCAATTACACGGTCGATGATATTACGGCGCAGTGCGCCTTCGTTATGGCTAAGGCTGCCGTGGGCATTCGTATTCCGGCAGAAATGATAAACTTAAATGATTGGTGGGCATGAGTTTCGTCTAGGCCAGCTGCCAGGGCGTAGACTGTTAAAATAGTGGCGCACTGAGCCGATCAGTGAATAACTGGGTTGATACCACGTAAGACATAAAAAGCGGCTGGGACATAAATTTTATCACAGCCGTTAGATGGTAGTGACAAGCCTGTTGCAAGTAAGCGGGTCGTTATATGTACCTTGGATGCACAATGAAAATGATAAGAAGAAACCCGCCGCGATATAATTGCCGCCCCGTCTGATAGCTTATCCTGAAACGAACAGTCTGTAATAGCAGTACACTACCATCAGCAGGAATAAGCTGACGATACTGACAATGCTCCAGATTCTGATAATCCGCCCAGGCTGTTTATCTTTAGGGATCTCGTCGCTAAATATTGCACGATGGTTTAGAAGGGCCAGGAAGGGCCCAATGAAGAAGACAATGACCGATGTCATGTCCATGAATCGGGCAAAAGATTGCAGCAGGGTCTGAATAACCAGCAGGGCCGCAAGGCACAAGACGATCAGTACAACGTTATAGTAACGATCGCTGTGCCAGTCCTGTTCGGGGAGAGACTCTGAACCGATAGCCAACGCCATTCGGGTCATGCCATCGGTAACCGTTAATGCGGTTGATAACATCACACACAGAGCGGTAATAGCCATCACATAATAACTCCAATCACCGATGACAGATGTGTAAACCTCCAGCAATCCGCGAGCAAACCCTGCGTTGTCGGCAGGCATTTCAACTCCACTTTCGAATAAAACTGCAGTGCCGAGGAAGAGAAAGAAAACGGCGAGTATGCAGCTGATGATGTAGCCTACATTGAAGTCGAAACGTGATTCTTCTTTAGAAGCGCGGCGCCCCTCGCTCTCGGCCCTGGCTACCGTCCATAACGATTGCAGTATCGAGGCGTCAGTCGGTGAGGGCATAAACCCTACCAGAGCCACTATAAACAGTATCGTTGGTACATCCAGAGGGGGCAGAGCGAATGCGCTCACAGACCAATCCAATCGGTCTATGACCATCAGCATGCAAACTGTGGTAAGCAGGGTAAAAAAGACAACGATGACTTTGATCGATTTTTCCAGCACCTTGTAATGCCCGGTCATCAACAAGGCTGCAACGAGCACTAACAGAATGAACACGCCCATGACCGGTCCAGTTTCAAACCCGAGAGCGACCTGCAACAAACCGGAAGTAAAGAGTGACACCGCAGCAATTATAAAGACCATGCTGAACAGCTGACTTATAGAGAATAGCCCGAATACGAGCCAGCCTCGTTGGCGATAATTGACAACCAAATTTTTGCCTGTGGCAGCCGCATATTCTCCGCCGAATCGGAGGCCAGGATATTTCATCAGGCAGGCAAAAATTACTACCAAGGCCATACTCAGACCAAAATCGGCTCCCGCGCGCGTAGCTTGAACCAGGTGTGAGACGCCAACAGCAACGGCGGCGTATAGAAGACCAGGGCCTAAGGAGGCAAATGCACGTGTAATTCGGTGAGTATCCAATATGGGTATTTATCAGCAGTACAGCGTAAAAATGATTTAGTGGGATTAATGTAGGTGTGGCCGGCTGCCTATCTCTCCATTTCATGTTAGAGGGGAGATGCAACGAGGTCAAGCATCGCCTTCAACCGTTCCTGAGCCTGAAACCTCTCGATTATCTCCTTGCTTTAGCTGCTAAAATTATGCAAATTGGATGCTCTAATCCATCGATTAATGTCATCGAGGCGCAGTATGACCCTTTCGCAGGAAGATGTAGAAACCATTGCTCAGCAACTGGAGCAAGCTGAGCAATCCCAGACCCAGATAGGCCATGTTTCCAAACAGTTCTCCGGCATGGACATGTCCGACGCTTATGCCATACAGCGTGCCTGGGTGGCACTTAAATTAGCATCTTCTCAGCGCTTGGTGGGATGGAAAATTGGGCTTACCTCGCGGGCAATGCAACGTTCGGCCGGCATTTCCGAGCCCGATTATGGGCAGTTACTGGATAGTATGATCGTGCAGTCCGGCTCTAGGCTCGACAGTCATAAGTTTATCGTACCGCGACTCGAGACCGAATTGGCGTTTCAACTAAAGACTAGCTTGCAGGGGCCAAACTGTACCCTGACCGATGTACTTTCTGCTACCGATTGGGTAATGCCTGCACTGGAATTAATTGACGCTCGAATTGAAATTGAAGACGCCGAGACAGGCGCTCGGAGACAGGTGCTGGACACAGTCTCGGACAATGCGGCCAATGCGGCCGTTATTCTAGGCGGCAGGCCTATGCGGCCAGACAAGCTGGATTTAGCACGGGTCAGTGCCACGCTCAACCGCAACGAGGTAATCGAAGAATCCGGCGTAGCTGCTGCGGTGCTTACACACCCCGCTCAGGGTGTGGCATGGCTTGCCAATAAAATCTCGGTCCATGGTGAAAGACTGGAGGCCGGTGCTTTGGTACTAAGCGGTTCATTTATCAGTCCTGTAGCAGTGCGATCGGGAGATGTGTTCTACGCTAATTATGGAGAGCTCGGTGTTGTCTCGGTTGGGTTTGATTGATGTCCGAGCCAATGCATAACAAATTATTGCCTCTTACCGAAACAGAACAAACAAGCCTCTTCGGTGCCTGGTTAAACCTCGCCAGCCCACTAGTGGCCGAGGCGATAGCTGCGATCGGTTACGACTGGGTAATGATAGATGCAGAGCACGGGCCAAACGACGTCTCATCGGTTCTGTCACAACTTCAGGCTGTATCAGCGTATCCGACTGTACCGGTTGTTAGAATTCCCAATCATGATGCGTCAGTGATTAAGCGCTATCTGGATATAGGCGCTCACAATTTATTAGTGCCTATGGTAGATACTAAGAATCAAGCGCAGCAGATTGTCGAAGCTTCCCGTTATCCAAAGGCAGGCATTCGAGGCGTTGGCGCGGGTCTGGGCAGAGCGTCACGCTGGTCACTACAACCGGATTACTTGCAAACTGCGAATGCCAGCGTACGACTTATCCTTCAAATAGAGAGTGAAGAGGCGCTTCATAATCTGCCAGAGATTTTGTCTGTAGAGGGTATTGCCGCTGTGTTTTTTGGCCCGGCTGATATTGCTGCATCGAAGGGCCTGCTCGGCGACCCGTCTGACGCTCGGGTCAGGGAAGCGGTCATCCAGGGTATTAGAACAGCACGTGACCGAAAAATTGCCGCCGGTGTCTTTTCAGGCGATCAGAATTTTATCAAGGCCTGTGAGTTAGAGGGTGCGAGACTGTTGGGTGTGACTTCCGATGTCAATCTGTTGGTTTCCAACGGCAAGCGCCTGCTTGAACATCTCCGCCAACCTGTCGATTGATCCTGCGCTGCCCTGCCATTTCTCAGTGCACTATCTTCTCAACGGCAAGTGTTTTTTAGGCCGGTGATTATCTAGCCTGATTAAACACACGCATCAGGCCTAGTAAATAATCGAGTGAGGGTGTTGAGATTCCTGCGAAGCGCGCAATTTCCTGAGGGGCTTCTAACAAGGCGCTGATTTCAAGAGGGCGACCTGCTTCTGCATCCTGCAACATTGACGTCTTGAACGCGCCCAGTTTACGAGTAATAGCATGCCGGTCATCGGGAGACTGGGTAATCTCGCATCCTATAGCCGCCCCAATTTTAGCAGCTTCGTCCATCACGGCAGAAGCGAAGGTGCGGGCGCCTGGTTCGTCTAATATAATGTCACACGTGGCGCCCGTGAGCGCGGAGAGCGGGTTCATCGTCATATTACCCCACAGCTTGTACCAAATATCGTAGCGAATATCGTCAGATACCGTTGTATCAAACTTTGCTGCATTGAACAGTTTTTCGACCTGCGACAGACGCTGCGAGCTTACCGTAGACGCCGCACCTAGGATCAGACTATTTCCCATAACATGTTGCACTGTGCCCGGTTCGACAACGAAACAAGAGGCATGCACTACACAGCCAACAACCTGAGAGACAGGCAGTAACGCGGCACAGCGGCCGGCAGGGTCGACAGTGCGGATCGCATGCTGTGAGAGCTCGCTCGGAGCAGTCTCGAGAAACCACCAGGGTACGCCATTCATGGCGGGTAGAATAAGGCTGTCGGCATCAATCATGCTCTCTGCCGATTCTGCAGCAGCTGGCAGGTCATGGGCTTTAACTGTAAAAATGACAAGGTCTTGCGTGCCCAGCGTTGTCGCATCGTCGCTGACCGTCACATTGGCCTTTAGCGAACTGTCATTAGATTGCACGTTAACTCCACCGGCAGTTAACGCACTCAAAGTTCTGCCTCTGGCTAAGACAGAGACATCTGCACCCGCATCGGCCAGTCGGCCTGCAAACCACAATCCTATAGCACCAGCGCCGACGATTCCTACTTTCATGAATAGCTTCCCTTAGTTAAGTGTTTATTTCGAGGCTTCTCGATAGTTTTCTTTGAACCGGTCCGGCACTCGAGAATCGTTACCCAGCGCAACACGGCGCACCTCCTCACTGTTGGTGGGCTGATGCCCAACCGTGGTCCTTGGTGCCGAGCCGGAGACGACGGTCATGCTGAGACGGCCGAGTTGGGTAATTTCAACTTCGATGAAGTCCCCGACTTCTAAGGACCGCGAATGGCAGGGGGTGCCGGTCAAGACGACATCTCCGGGCATCAGGGTAATATGGCGGGACAGATCAGCAATCATATAATCGGGCCCCCATATCAGCTCCTCGCCGATATTGGCTTCCTGTACTAGCTGACCGTTACGATAGGTGCGCAAGGTCTGCTCTCTCGGGTCAATACCTGTAACGAGGCCAGGTCCGAGTGGACACATTCCATCACCACCTTTTACGCGCAACATGGAACCGGAGTCAGTGTCGCGAAAATCATGCAGCCCCATGTCCAGAGCAGGAGCGAACCCTGCAATATGATCCCAGGCTTCCTCTGGTGTAATGTTTTTGGTTTCTTTACCGATGATGGCGGCAAACTCACCTTCATAATTAAGGTATTGGCAATCTTCAGGTTTGACTATGGCTCCCCTATGACCATTGAGGGCAGTGACGGGCTTCATGAAGTAGGTTGGGTAGGGCGTAGGCTGTGGTTTATCGCGGGATTCTATTCCTCGGGATGTATAGGTTAAATGTGGGCATATTATCTTGGTGGCAACACACGGAGGGAGATGTGTAACTTCATCCGTACTGACGCTGGAGCCATCCTCTAAAATGAGCATGCCATCTTCTGACATAGTTGCCCAGACTGCTTCTCCCGAGATTTGTATGCGACGTTTCTCTTGACGGGGACCATCCAATACAGACATTGCCTTTCCTCTTGTTTTTAATCGAGTGCTTAAATATCAAACCACATATGAATATTGCCGGTACCATGGGCATTTTCATAGGCAGAAAGTGCTGTGCCCTTCGCCGTGCAATTAACCCCACCCATTGCGCCTATCATCTGCAGATAATGAGCTCCCCATGCCTCCCAGGGAAGCTGTCGATATTGCTGATCGAAATTTTCAATAATTTCGCGGTGGTGCCCTTGAGAGAGTAACTCAATGGCCCGGTAGTCGCTTTCCCTATTGTGTGCCGACGAGATGTTATCCGGATGATAAATTCTAGGGTGCGGCGGTATTGCGTTGATATTTCGAAACTTGTGACTGAGAGCCCCCGAGGCCAGCAGCATCACTGAGCGCCCGCTTGCCCGAATCGCTTTTCCGATAACCTCTCCCATCTCCAGATAATTCTCGGTAGCAGCAGTCTGACATGAGCCTACTGACATCAGCAATTCGTCTTTTACCAGCGCATTAGCAATATTGACTGTGGCGTAGTGCCTGGCCATGCTTGGCTCATCAATGGCTTTCGCTATCACACCCTCTTGCTCGGCAATTTCTGCGCACAGTCGCGCTAACTCTGGCGCGCCTCTATAGTCATAATGTTGACCATGCAGGTACCAAGGCATTTCATCAGACAGATAAGTACCTTTGTAGTGGGCACCGGCATCCACTAAATGACATCCGGTAGTAAACCAGTGAGTGTCAAAAACAATCACGGTATCGGCCCCAGAGTCTTCAATTCTTTGCCTGACGCGTCCAAATCCCGCAATGAGGTCAGAATCTTCGCCGTCGCCAGATTCTACTCTAAACTCCTTGGCCTGGAATAATCCGGGGTGGTGAGAAACAATGGCCGCACCTACAATTTCTCCTTGTGACACGAGGCCTCCTAGCGCTGTGCGAAGCTGGGTGAGAAAGGTTTCTTGGGCACTACGACATCTTTGATATCGCAAAAAAATTCAAAACTCCAGGCACCTCCTTCGCGCCCTATACCCGAGTTTTTACAACCTCCAAATGGCGCTGCCAAATCGCGAATACCAAATGAGTTAACCCAGATAAATCCGGTTCTTACTTGAAAAGAGATAGACTTTGCATGAGATTCTTCACCGAAGCAGACACCACCGAGGCCATAATTGGTACCGTTTGCCATGGCTATCGCCTCTTCATCACTGCTGAATGATTGCATTACCAGCACCGGTCCAAAAACTTCCTCTTGCACTATCTCATCATCCTGCTGCACATTCCCCAGCATGGTTGGTGCGTAATAAAGTTCACCAGCCTCGTGTCTCGTTCCACCCCAAAGAACTTCTGCTCCCCCTTTTACCGCCCTGTCGACGAACGCTTCCACTCGCTGCAGTTGTCTAGGGTGGATCAGCGGGCCAACTTCCGTTTTCTCCAGCTGTGGATCGCCGACGGACAAAGAAGCAACGTAGCCCGCCATTTTTTCAGTAAACTCGGCAAGCAGGCTGTCATGCACGAGAAAGCGTGTTCCAGCGAGACATACCTGAGTGGCGTTTCGATACATCAATGCCCCGGTTCTGGCAGCTAGGTCAACATCGGCATCAGCCAATACGATGAAGGGAGATTTTCCTCCAAGTTCCAGACTACAGGGAACAAGATTTTCCGCTGCCACTTTCCCGATCTCTCTTGCAGTGCCCACAGATCCGGTAAATGAAATTCTTGAAAGCCGAGCGTCGGCGGTCAAATAGGCGCCAGTGGGCTGTCCTTCGCCGTGAACCATATTGAGTACGCCAGGTGGCAATTCTGCGGCATGAGCCGCGTCCATTAGCAATGCGCTGGACAGTGGCGCCCACTCCGGTGGTTTGATGATGCAGGTGTTTCCAGAAGCCAGTGCCGGACCTAATTTCCAGGTCGTCAGCATGAGAGGGGCGTTCCAGGGTGTAATAATGGCACACACACCAGCAGGGTCATGGCGCACAAAATGCTGTGCCTGGGGCGTATCGATTAGTTTGTCCTGTAAACTAAGTGCTGCTTCGGCAAACCAGGTAATGTTCAGCATCGAACGCGGAATGATGCCGTGTTGCAAGCGTGACAGCAGAATTCCCGCATCGGTTGATTCAACGTCACACAGTGCGTCTTTGCGCTTGCCAATTTCTTCAGCGAAGCGCTGCAAATAGGGTAGCCTGCCTTGTGCGCCTAGGGCTGCCCATTGCGGGAAGGCGGCAGCGGCACTGCTAATAGCAGCGTCTACATTGGACTGAGACCCCACTGGAAGCTCTCCTAACGCTTCCCCGTTGATTGGAGAAAAATTAGAATAGGTCTTAGTCCCCTCAACCCAAGCGCCATCGATGTAATGACCCTGCGGGACTGCATGGCCTTTTATGTTAAGCATAAGAGTTGTGTCCTGTGATTCAGCAAGCGCGAAACTGAATGCCGTTGAAATTAGGGCGAGATACCACTGAATGCCTCGACTTGATCGGGATAACGGGCGTAGCCTACTTCCTCTTCCAGAATCACTACACCGTTAGTCTGCGCATAATCATTGAAGGTATTTACTAATGTATCCCGAAGCGCAGATGAAGTTCCGCTCAGATCATTGGTTTCGCCGGGGTCTTGCTGAATATCGAATAATTGCCAGTCACCGGATTGCCAATTCCACAGTAATTTAAAATTGTCGCTCCATACCGCCTTGTTGCCATAAGTCTCCATGGCGAGATGGGGGCGGATGGCATTAGTATTGTCCGCGGCGGTAAGTTGTGCCGTGGCTGATTGGCCTTGCATCTCAAAGTTCGGACTCGACGCCACCTCGGAAAAGGCCATCAGAGTAGGAGCTATATCCATAATGGACATCAATGACTGCATCTTTCTATTAGATTCAATACGAGCCGGATAGCTGAAAATTGCGGGTACTCTGACCCCGCCCTCACCCAGAAAACTTTTGTATTGACTAAAGGGGCCGGCACTGACGTGCGCCCAACCTCGACTGAATGTGACGTAGGAGTTAACGCGGCCCATATTATCGTAGGATTGATCGAAGCGCTCCGGCAGCCAAGACTGATTATCTGCTAACCCAAATTCAATATTATTGCCCTCAGGCCCATTGTCTGAGAGAAAGACAATCAGCGTATTGTCATACTGACCCGTTGCCTTGAGGTGCGCCACCAGTCGACCAATCTGGTCATCCATAAACGCAATCATTGCGGCATAGAGTTCCATGCGTCGTGCCTCTGCCCTACGCTCCTCGCTGCTGAGATCATTCCAGGAGCCCAGTGCTGATGGCAAGGGTGCCGCGGTGAAATCCTGGGGAATCAGGCCAAGTCGCTTTGCGGATTCCGTGCGACGTTCGCGAATTATTTCCCAGCCCTCGTCATAGGCTCCGCTAAAACGGTCAAGCCAACCCGCAGGGACTTGTAATGGCCAGTGAGGTGCAGTGAAAGCCAGATAGCCAAAGAAAGGACGGGCATCCTCAGATTCTCGATCATCCAAATAGTTGATAACTTTGTTCACATAAAATTCACTGGAATAAAAATCGTCGGGAAGCGCGGTGACGGGTTCTCCATTGTCAAAATAAGATGCAACGGCAGCTGCCGATGTCTGGCCTGCGGCGTCTGCGAAGTGACTGGCACCACCCTCTTGCAGATAGAATGCCTTCTGAAACCCCCGCGCCTGGGGAGTGGCTTCGGCGGCACTGCCTTGATGCCATTTGCCGGTCATGAAAGTGTAGTAGTTCGAGTCAGAAAACTGATTAACAAAGGAATTAATATTGTCTGGCCAGTTACCACTGTAACCGGGTTGCCCGCGCAATACGGGTAAGCGGTTGGCTGCAGAGGGGTTGATGCCAAAACCTACCTGATGACTGTCCATGCCGCTTAGTAACATTGAGCGTGAAGGTGCGCAGGTCGCGTTAGCATAAAAGTTGGTGAGCAATGCCCCGGAGCGTGCTAGAGCATCGATATTCGGAGTTGGGATTTCACTGCCATAAATACCCAAGTCACTGTAACCAAGATCATCAGCAACAATGAGCAGTACATTCGGTTTGATCGAAGAGACAGTCAAGCCGTCAGAGTTGGGCTCACTGCACCCGAATAATGCCGCACACACCGTGAGTAAAATCGCGCGGCTGACAGGTCTTTGGTATAGGTTCATAGATAAAACTGGTAATGTTTGCGAGCCATAATAGTGACAAATTCCAGCAGTAATTACTATGAAATTTCGGTGTATTTTGGAATTATTGTTAGCAGTGATTCAGTCGATCATTCTCCCGAGGGTACTGACAAGTTAACTCCCAATCTGTCAGAATTTGGAGCATGAGCCAGCTAATTACCTACAAGCGCCACCGTTTCCCTCCTGAAATCATCCAGTACGCCATTTGGCTCTACCACCGATTCAACCTCAGTCATCGTGATATCGAAGATTTGATGTCACATCGTGGCATCGAGGTAAGCTACGAAGCAATTCGTCTATGGTGCAATAAGTTCGGGCCGATGTACGCCCATAGATTAAGGCGAAAGCATCAAGGATATGGTGACACGTTCTTCATTGATGAGGTGTTCGTGAAGATCCATGGTGAGCAGCATTATCTGTGGAGAGCGGTTGATCAAGACGGTGAAGTGGTAG
>JBLGBD010000078.1:0-14259 GCA_047617585.1 Pseudohongiellaceae bacterium
GGCTGATACCTGGTCTATTGGCCATTATTTTGCGCATTAACGATTTGTACTCAATGGCTGTGTGGCCTCGTTTCATTGCGGCTAGAATCCGATCTGAACCGCTTTGCACCGGCAGATGAAGATGAGAGACGAGTTCAGGTACGTGATTATAAACCTCTACTAAACTCGGTGAAAACTCGACCGGGTGGGAAGTTGTAAAACGAATTCGATCGATGCCGTCTATGCTAGAGATGTATTGGATCAGCAACGCAAGATCGACTAACTTGCCATCGTCGCTTAATCCTCGGTAGGCGTTTACATTTTGTCCTAACAGGTTGATCTCTCTAACTCCCTGCTCAGAAAGGTGTACAGCTTCGGCTAAGACATCATCAAGGGGGCGGCTTACTTCTTCGCCGCGGGTGTAAGGTACAACGCAGAAGCTGCAGTACTTGCTGCAACCTTCCATAATAGTCAGAAAGGCTTGGCATGAGTCGACTGTGGGTTGCGGTAAGTTGTCGAATTTTTCGATTTCGGGGAAGCTAATGTCAACTACAGTCTTACCTTTGCCCGATTGATCAAGCATTTCTGGAAGTTTGTGCAGGGTTTGGGGGCCAAATACAACATCGACAAAAGGTGCCCGTTTACCAATGGCAGCGCCTTCTTGGGAGGCCACACAGCCGCCAACAGCAATTTTAATATTGGGGTTGGCTTCTTTCAGGTGACGCCACCGGCCGAGTTGATGAAACACCTTTTCTTGAGCTTTTTCTCTTATAGAACAGGTGTTTAGCAGCAAAAAATCGGCTTCTTCAGGGGTGTCTACACGTTCGGCTCCATGGGATTCGGCCAACAGATCGATCATTCGTGAAGAATCGTACTCATTCATCTGGCAGCCATGGGTTTTGATAAAAACCTTTTTGGTGACGATGCCGGCATCGGTCTGGGCCTGTATGGGTTCTTCGTTTGCTACTGTTTTCACAATTAACCTAATGAATAGTGTCTATGGTTTGAGGGTAGGCATTATAGCAGCAAATTACTTCGGTTTTTAAACCGTTATTGGGGCATAATGGCTTGAATTTCTTCAATTTAGCCTAATATTACAAGGCAACGTAATTATATGTCCCTTGTGCCGGACTGATCTACAGTCCAAGGCCAAAAAGTGAGAGACCCACAATCATGGCCAATCCATCAGAAATCTACAAAATCACTTTCCTGAATAAGGGTAAAGTCTATGAGGTTTTTGTTAAGCAGGTTTACCAAAGTGACCTTTATGGTTTCATCGAAATCGAAGATTACGTGTTCAACGAGCGTACTCAAATAGTTGTCGATCCCAGCGAAGAAAAACTCAAAGCCGAATTCACCGGGGTGAAACGCAGTTTTATTCCTATGCAGGCCATCATCCGTATTGATGAGGTAGAAAAATCAGGCGTAGCCAAGATTACCAATGGCGATAACGTGTCTCCTTTTCCAATGTCTTTAGTTGGCGCTAAGTCTGAATCAAAAGACCTTTAAGCGTGAATATGGCCATGCAAGCGACCCATCTGCTATCAGTAGGTGGCTATGACTGATTCAGCTCACCCCTATGCCGCCCTCGACCCCGACACCGTGCTCAATGCAATTGAACAGCTGGGGTATAGGCCCGATGCCCGTTTTTTCGCTCTGAATAGCTATGAAAACCGGGTTTATCAAATTGGTATTGAAGATGGACCGCCAATAATTGCGAAGTTTTACCGACCAGGGCGATGGAGTCGAGAGCAAATATTGGAAGAACATAGGTTTTCCCAGGAGTTGGCGGATTTAGAGATTCCCGTTGTGCCGCCAATAGTTTCTCCAGTGTATGGCTCATTAGCGCAATACAATGAGTTTCAGATTGCTGTGTTTCCCCAGCTGATTGGCAGGGCGCCGGATTTGGACAACCTAGATAATCTGCTAGTGATGGGCCGCTTTATTGGCCGAATTCATGCGGTGGGCATGCTCGACAAATTCCGTAACCGGCCTGTGTATTCATCCCAATTGTTCGGCCATACCCCTCGTCAATATTTGTTAGAAAATGATTTTATTCCAACCGAACTGCGCAATGCCTATGAGTCTTTGACTGCCGATTTGCTGCAGCGGGTTGACGATTTAATAAGCAGCGTCGGGCCTCTGCAAATGCTGCGAATCCATGGTGACTGTCACTTGGGCAATGTGCTTTGGCGAGACAATACACCGAACTTCGTCGATTTTGACGACACCTTGACCGGGCCAGCAATGCAGGATTTATGGATGCTGCTGTCAGGCGAGCGGGATCAGCGCCAAGGCCAGCTTTTGGATTTAGCCGAAGGCTATAATGAGTTTTGCGATTTTCAAACCAAAGAATTGCCCCTGATAGAGGTTTTTAGGACCCTGCGCATCATGCACTATAGCGCATGGTTAGCACGCCGATGGCAGGACCCAGCGTTTCCCATGAATTTCCCATGGTTTAATACCGTTAGGTATTGGTCAGAACATGTATTGGAGTTGAGAGAACAAATGTCAGCTCTCGATGAGCCGCCGCTAACCCTATTTAGCGGCTAACTTTCAGCCCCCATCAGCGGCGTCCTATCTGGCCGTCTTGGGTCATATAGACGTGGGGCACGCCGCTTTCTTGAAGCCAGGTTATGGCTTGATGCTGGTCTTTTAACATAGCGATGGTTGCCATCGATCCTGCAACAGTACATAGCGAGTGGGCGATACTGACTGCCCGTAAACCGCTGCTAGGCCAGCCTGTATGAGGGTTGAGTATATGGCTGTAACGGCGGCCTTCATGCACAAAATACCTTGCATAGTCGCCACTAGACGCGAGACCGCCACTGTGCAAATCAAGCGCCGCCATTACGCCAGATTGATCTTCGGGATTGACTATCCCTATGGCCCAGGTCTTGGTTGTTGGATGGGGACCGATGACAGCAAAATCTCCGCCAAGATTAACTAAACCCGATTTACAGCCAAGCATTCGCGCCAGATTGGCGACAGTGTCTGCGGCATATTCCTTAACAATACCGCCAAAGTCTATCTCCATGCCGGCGGGCATAAACACCTTGGAATCCTGCCAGGTGAGCTTATTAAGGCCCACGTTTTTCAGCGCGTTTGTTATGGCGTCTGCGCTGGGGGCTATTGCCGCTTTGAAGTCCCATAGTCGAGTCAAGCCGCCCGCAGTAATATCAAATAGGCCGTCACTTTGTTCATAGCAGCTCAGCGCATGATCGAACAAGGCTTTAGTCTCTTGATCTATAGCGATGCCTTCATGTGGCGTGGTGTTAATTGTCGAGACGACGCTGTCGCTGCGGAAGCGAGAGTATTTGTTCTCTAAGCGTTCTACCTCTTGGGTTAACTGTCTGCCAATGTGTTTGGCGCTAACTCTCGAAGCGCAGTAAAGCTGAATTTCACAGCGGCTTCCCATGGCTTTGAACGAAAAGCGCTGTAGAAAATTTGGCATATTGACGGGCTTTAGAATGAAAAATCTACGCCGGCAGAGACCCTGAAATAGCGCACTAGCGCGGTGCTAGCTAATTCAACTTCATGGGCCGCATATTTTTCATCAGCAAGGTAGCGCTCTAGGGTTAAGGTTGTACGCCAGCCACCAAGATCTGCTCGCAAGCTAAGCCCACCACTAGCGGCACCAAAGGCGGATAGCCGGTAGTCACTGGATTGAAAATCAGAATCGGGCCGTAGAAAATCATCAACGTTCGTAAAGAAATTGGCAGCCGATTGACTATAGTAACGCAGCGTTGGTATGAGCTGGAAATTTCTGCCCAAATTCTGATGCCAGCTCATATCTACAGTGTGAGAGGACACTCCAAAGTCATCATCATAGTAACGGTAGTTGATGTGCCAAGCTGCGTCGGCCCGGCGGATGAAGCGGCGGTATGAACTAGTAACGGCTATCTGAGTTTTCTCATCAGGCCGCTTATCCCTTAGCTTGTAAGGGTCAGTTAGAAAGCCAGCTTGTTCGGTGACGCTTAGGGCAAATTGGATTGTCGAGACTTGGTCTAAAACCTGGCTTACATTGACTACCGCCGAGGTGTTGGTTTTGTTTTCACTAACCACCCGATTAAATATTTCGGCGTCCACGGGGAAAATATCATCTGCGGAGTAGCTAACCCCTAAGGATACGGTGGTTAGGTCATTGTTAAAGTGACGTTCGCCGCTGAGACCGCCATAAGTGGCACGATAATCATCCTCTTCCGAGTAGCCTATATTGCCGCCAATACTGCCGTTTTCTAGATAGTACCGGGAACCAATAGATAGCTCCGCTCGGCGGTCTTCGATTCCGCTAGCACCACTTAAATTGACGATCGGACTACCATCAGGACCTAAGGTGGTGAACCACGGAGAGGCGCCGCTTAAGTCTTCGTAGTTGGCATCAATTTGAAGCGAAAAATTGCGGCCCACTGGGGTGATCAACTGAAACTGATGCACATCGATATCATAGCGTTCAAGCTCGCCAAAGGGTGACTCCTCGCGTCTCAAATCGTCTTCTTGATAGTTGGAGATTTTGTAGGATAAGGTGCTTGCAACCGGCGGCGCATCAGCAATCGCTATGCCGGGTAGAGCAAGGGCCGTTGTTGACAGGGCGATTAAGCTAGTTGAGGTTTTTTTTGCGCCCACCTAGGGTTCCTTTTCTTAGTATTGACAATGCCTAGTGTGTTACGTCGTTAGTTACAGCCGCAACCACCGCCGGCCGCACTGCTGCCGCCGGAAGATGCTTCTTTGCTGAAGAAAATGTGGTCATTCAACGCGCTTTCTAGAGGGTCAGTCTTCCAGGCCATTTCTTGTTTTGCCAGGTAGCCCCGTTGCCACGGCTGCACTTGCGAGCATGCAGCAAAATTAGCCAGCAGTAAAAGCAGTAAAACGGGCTTTAGATAACGGTTCAATTAACCTCCCGCGAGCACTTTTTCAATGGCGCTCTCAATGATTTCCATGTCTCCATTGCGAAAGCCCATGTGAACCAGCTCGACAGTTCCGTCTGGCGAAATAAGGTATGAGGTTGGCATGCCTATCACTTGAAACAACTCAGCAGTTTCGCCGTCTGGATCAGAAGGGATCAAAAAATCCAGCGGCGTGTCGATTAGAAAGTCCAGACCATCCTCAACCGGGTTATCAACATTGATAGCCACCACTTCAAAGCCTTGGTCTTGGTATTTTTTGTACATTTCATTGTACAGAGGCAAAGACTTCAAGCATGGCGCGCACCAAGATGCCCAAAAGTCCACATACACTGTTTTGCCTCTAAGCTCGCTCATACTTATCGCTGGCTGCCCAGCTACAATAGAGGGTAGGCTAAAATCGGGCGCAGAATCTCCTTCTTCGACCGCGAACGCGCTTAAAGCAGTACTTAAGCTAATAGCACCAACAATCAGTGAAAAAGAGGGTTTCTTAAAAATCATAGTGGTTCCTTAAATTCGTTATGAATGCAAATTATAATATTGACGTGTTTGAGCTGCTGTTAAGTGCGCTCCATTATCATCACTTGGCCTTAACGTTTCAGTCAAGTTGAGCGCCTGAAAGTAAAGTGGGGTTCACCAGAAACACTAACGCAGTAGCTAAAGTGTCCGGCTACTTGGTTCGCCCGGACTCATGCGGGAGCAGGATAGCTCTCGCTCAGGTGCTCTACCATTTCCTGCCAGCGCTTTTTTTGAACTTTAAATCTGTATTGAACTTCTTTGTAAGTATCTCTTACCTGAAGTTGATCCCATTTGGCCAAGGTTTCATGCAATTGTTTTTCTTTCAACTCAACCCAAGCTTGCCGATGCTCAGCCCATAGCTGCAAGGTTTTCTGCATCTGTTCATATTCCTGCTCGAGGCGCAGGCGCCAATTTTCAGGGATGTTGAGTAATTCACATTTCTCAGTGGCGCTGCGGTATTGCAGTTCCAATCTGGCTTTTTCGATTTGTGCCTGAGAGCAACGCTTTAAATCGCTGGTCAGACCGACAAATGATAAGCCACTAATCATCCATTTAGTGGGGTCAAAATGCCACCATTTAATGCCATTTCGGTAATCCCATTGGAAGGTGTGGTGGTAATTGTGATAGCCCTCACCATAGGTAATTAGGGCCAATAGCCCGGAGTCTCGAGCCGAACTGGCTTCAGAGTAAGGCTGTTTTCCCCACATATGAGCAAGCGAGTTAATTAAATAAGTGAAATGTTGGCTGAGGACTAAGCGTAGCAGCCCAGCTAACAGCAAACAGGCAATTATATCGCCGTGAACTAGACCAATAAGCGCCGGTATTCCAATGTTTGTAGCTAAGACCAAGGTAAGGTAATTTCTGTGCTGCCACATTACAATTGGGTCGCGCTGCAAATCCTGCACATTGGAAAAGTCCTGCGCGCTGCTCTCATAGTCGCGCAGTATCCAGCCAATATGTGAAAACCAGAATCCCCGCCCTGCTGAATAGGGGTCTCTATCGTTATCGTCGACATGTTGGTGATGGCGTCTGTGATCAGAGGCCCAATTTAATATGTCGTTTTGTAGCGCACAGGCGCCGCCAACTGCCAGAAGGAAGCGTATAGCTGGATGTGCCTTATAGGTTTTGTGGGACCACAGGCGATGATATCCGGCTGTAATAGACATGCCGCAAACGCCCATCATAATGATAAAAACGCCCCATTCGAAAGCGTCATAGCCGTAAATCAGGCCATAGGCTGGCACTAAAACGAGCGCTAACGCAGGGGTAAGGCTAAAGAGCCACATGTTAGTCCAGTTTATCGAGGCTTTTTCCATTGCATTGGGCTCCATGGTTCTTGATAACTTCGCACATCAGATCAATGAATGCGCACTTCTTGGCACAGTAAAGCTGATTCTGGCTGACTCTTCAACTCCTTTGGCCACTAAAGTATAGTATCGGTTACATTAACCTAAAATGAATATCCCGGCAGGTGCAAAGTTGACAATTAGTGGTCTGAATTAGGCCTCGAAGTATGGCAGCTTGGCTAAAAAAAGACGCAGTCAGCGGGCAGGAGAAATAGCATGGCAGATAGAATGGAAGTCTTGGAGACTCAATTGAGTTTTCAAGAAGATGCGCTGGCCAGCCTCAATGACGCATTCGCCAGCCAGCAGTTGCAACTGCAAACGCTGCAACGCGAATTCTTAGTGGTGAAACAGCATTTGGCAGATGCCCTTCAGGCAATGCCAAGGCAAGGCGAATTTGATCCAATAGATGAAAAGCCGCCGCATTACTGACTTCGAGATTAGTGCTTGGCGGAAAGCCGGTCGCGCCAGCTAGACCAACCCAAGCGCTGACCCACTCTTTAACTAACTCTTGTTTTTTGGCGCTAAGCTGTGTGCTTAGCTGGCAGCCGCGACATCTTCTGCCTGTAAGCCTTTATCACCTAGAGTTACTTCGAATTCGACCCGTTGGCCGTCTTTAAGCACGCGGTGTCCGTCACCTCTAATAGATCGAAAGTGGACAAACACGTCATCACCGCTGTCCCTGGTGATAAAGCCAAAGCCTTTGTTGGCATTGAACCATTTAACACTGCCCAGCTCTCTAAAGTCGGATCGATCTTCAGCGGGCCCGGCAACTGCTTTGGCCGAGCTCCAGAAGGCTGCAACCAACGTGGCAATGAAGCTTCCTAAAATAAAAAAGGGCAGGGTCTGGATTGTTAGGGTGAATCCACCTGAGGCAAGCAAGTAAAGTGGCACACTGCATAGAAGGGTAACAATTATGGCGATTGGAAAAGGTTTACTCAGCATTGGAAAACTCATGTCTTATTGTTATTGAATTAGTAATGTCTTTTTTGGGCGGACGCAGCAAAAGCGATTTCCCAGTTGCTAAAAATACACGAGGACTCGGCGAAATGAAACCCGTTACCACCTTGAAAAATAAGCAATATCTCAAACAGTGCTTCAGCTTCGATTCAGCTAGGTGGTGATAAATTGCCTATCACCCTAAGTGCTAGTGGCTATATTGTCGCTACGTAGATGCACTGGTAGCTGCAGACTCAGTGTCCGCAGATTCTATTGACAATGCCTTGTGAACCAAGAGGCGGGAGAATTTTAATGAAGAAAGTTAACGCATTGACGGTGTTGCTAGCCAGTGGGGTTTTCAGTGTGACTGCAAATGCTGAAACCCGGTATGAATACGCACAGGTGGTTGAGGCGAACCCGATCTACCAAGTGGTTGAACTATCTGAACCATCCCAGCAATGCTGGCAGGAAGAGGTGAGTGTAGAGCGCTCATCCCGCGGTGGCTCCAATACCCCTGTCGTACTAAGCACTATAATTGGGGGTGCTATCGGCAATGCTGTAGGCAGTAGCAAATCTAATCAGCGTGTGGGCGCTGTGCTGGGCGCAGTATTGGGACACTCTATAGGACGTGATATAGTGGCCAGCAACAGGCGTAATCGCGTTGACTCAGAGATTGTGGAGCGTTGTAAAACAGTCTATGAGACAGTGCAAGAAGAACGCCTAATGGGGTACCAAGTGATTTACCTGTTTGAAGGCGAGGAGCGTACCGTTCGAACGGAATCTGACCCAGGTGAGCAGATAAAGTTACGGGTTAGCGTACAGCCGGTCCTTTAGTCTGCCCCAAATTATTGTTTAGGGCCATTGCGGTTTTAGAGTAATTATGCGTAAGTTTAAAGCAAGTTTTAACGTTCTAGTTGCTGCGGCGATCTTTTTTTTCGGGGTCTCCATTAGTGCTGCTCAAAATTTACAGTCCCCACAAATTGAGCCTAATCAGTTAGACCGTGCTCAACCTGCGAACCCAAGCCGCGATGCGCAGCTAGCCAACCCTAAGGTCTCTGAGAGGCAGGCCGTGGGTTTAGCGCGAGACCAATTTGCAGGCAACGTATTAAGAATTAGCCTTATTGGGCAGGGAAACGGCTTGCGCTATCAGATCCGAATGGAAAATGAAGGCAAAGTATTCACGGTATTTGTTAGTGCCATTAATGGCCGAGTAACTCGCAGTAGTTAACCCAGTGCCCTTGGTCACTGTTTTTTAAGTCGTCTTAATTAGGATGAATTACCGTGAGATTGTTGGTAGTTGAAGATGAAAGCCTGCTGTGTCAGCAACTGCAGCGTGGCTTAGAGAAAGCTGGCTATGTTGTTGATGCGGCCGAAGACGGCAAAGCTGGGCTGTATTTTGCGACCGAGTTTAATTATGACGCGGCTATTATTGATCTTGGTTTGCCTGAGATTGATGGCATTACCCTTATCCAAACAATTCGCAGCATTGGCAAAAGCTTTCCAATTCTAATTCTCACCGCACGTGGCGATTGGCAAGACAAAGTTGCCGGCTTGGACGCTGGCGCCGATGACTATGTGGTCAAGCCGTTTCAGTTAGAAGAAATCGTCGCTCGGCTTAATGCTTTGTTACGCAGAGCCGCCGGCTTTTCCAAGCCGGTGTTAGAGTTTGGGGCGATCAAATTAGATACCACCAGCAAGCGCCTAGCGGTCAACGGAGAATATGTCGACTTGACCGCCTATGAGTATAAAATGCTTGAGTACCTAATGCTGCATCCTGGCAAAGCGGTCTCTAAGACAGAATTGACTGAGCATTTATATGCCCAAGATTACGACAGGGACAGCAATGTCCTTGAGGTTTTTGTGAGACGCCTCAGGCAAAAGCTAGACCCCGAGCAATCCCTCAAGCCTATTGAGACAGTTAGGGGGCAGGGGTATCGGTTTGTGCTGTCGGAAGACTAACTCCAACCCCCAGCAAGACTATGAGTTCTTCGACTAACCCCGCCAGCTATTCACTGCAAACTCGCCTACATTACGCGTTTAGCCTATTGCTGTTTTTTTTCTTGGGATCAACTGGCCTGGTGTTGGATTCGGCTTTTCGCTCCAGTATTGAAGCCGGCGCCGCCGATCGCCTTCAAGTTCAGATTTACTTGCTGCTTGGTGCTGCAGAGGAAGAGGACGGAGAGTTCTATTTTTTACAAGATCTACAGGAGCCTGGCTTTGGTCAAATTGATTCAGGCCTGTATGGTTTTATCAGCAGCCCCCAGCGCGGTGAGCTTTGGCGCAGTGATTCGGCCACGGCGCTGACGCTGGCTGATACTAGTTTTTTGACTGAAGAACTAGAAGTGGGCAGCACGAGTTTTACTATTGTCAATGATCGCTCCGGTGCCGAATACTTTGTGCTTAGCTACGGTATTCTTTGGGAGGATGGCCGCAATGACTATCGGTTTTCCGTTGTGGAAGACGTGACTCCTTACTATTCTGAAATTTCAAATTTTCGAACCAGTCTTTGGTCTTGGCTAGGCGGAGTTTCTATTTTGCTTTTGGTGATTCAGATTGTACTTTTACGCTGGGGGCTTTCGCCGTTAAAAAGTTTGGAGTCAAATTTAAAGGAGATTGAAAACGGCAGTGCTGAAAAGCTGGCCGGAAACTACCCAGTGGAGCTGCGTGGTGTAACTCGCAATCTAAATTTGCTAATTGAGTCTGAGCGTAAACAGCAAACAAAATATAGAACAACCTTGGGAGACCTAGCCCACAGCCTGAAGACACCCTTGGCTGTAATTGTTGGTGTTGTCAGTGATTTTTCATCAGAGAATGCTGCAAAGGTAGCCGCGCAATTGGATACGGTGAAAGAGCAAGTGGATAGGATGAGTCAAATTGTTAATTACCAATTGCAACGAGCTGTGCAATCCCAAAATAGCAGCACCTTAGCGAAGCAAGTCAATGTTGGAGTCGCAGTTGCAAAATTAATGGATGCGCTCAGAAAGGTTTATATAGATTCAGGTATCCAGGCCAAAGTATCAGTGGACGAATCGGCGAGTTTTCTAGGGGATGAGCGAGACCTAATGGAAGTGCTGGGCAATGTTATCGACAATGGATTTAAATACGCTGAAAGTGTAGTTGCGGTGACTGTGTCTCATGTGACCGGCAGTACCCACACTCTATCTATTTGTGTGGAAGACGATGGTCAAGGCATCGCACAGGATAAGCGAGAATTTGTCCTGCAGCGTGGCGCAAGAGCAGATACATTGCGCCAAGGTCAGGGTATTGGCCTGGCGGTCGTGGTCGATATTGTTAGTAGCTACGGCGGCGACGTCACGATCGGCACAAGTGAGACATTAGGTGGTGCGAAGGTTCAACTATTTTTCAAGTAGCAGCAACTGCTTACTAAATTGATTTGAGCGATGACAGCTTAGGTTTAAAAAACAAACCCGCCAATAACTGCGGCAATTGTCATAGCAAATAGAAACCACTTGATGGCATTTTGTGAAGACTTGATGGCAATTTTCACAGCAAAATGCGCCCCAATCATCGAGCCAACGGCAAGGATGAGGCCCGGCACCCACATCACCTGATCAAACAGGATGAAGATCACAAGCGCGACTGACGTGAACGCGAGGGTACACACCATCTTTAATGCGTTGGCTCGTTTTAGATCATATCGCAATAGCCCAGCTAACGCCGCTAGCAGAATAAACCCAACCCCAGCCTGCACAAAGCCGCCATAAAACCCAGCGGCGAGCAGCCCCCACCAGCCTCGTTTGCTGTCGGCATGTGAATAGGAATTTGAAAATGAGTCGGCAAGGCTGGGTGTGATAGTAGGTGTGCCTAAAGGAGGTGATAGCACAGTTGGGCGCAGTAACAAGATGGCGGCCATGCTCAATATTGTTAGCAATAAAATAGGTTTGAGATAAGCGATTGGAATTATGGCGGAGCAAATGGCGCCCAAACTGCCGCCGAGTACTGTGGGGATTAAGATAGGCAGTATGGCCGGCCGATCTAGGCTATTATGCTTGTCAAAGCCCTTGACCCCTACTATGCATTGCAACACAACTGCCACACGATTCGTGCCATTGGCAACATCGGCGGGCAGCCCTAACATCAAAAGCGCAGGCAGGGTGAGATTTGAGCCACCTCCGGCGAGTGTATTGACCACCCCGGCAACTAGGCCGGCGGCCATGAGGAGGGCGATTGAGGTAAGTGAGATATCCATCGGTGTGCAGTGCTGGCTCTCGCCTTACCCCTATAGGGATTGTTGAAATTCGGGTATTCTACCCTGTTTAGAGTGTGAGATTGGTCACACTATAACCAATTAAGCCTCTGAAATTTATAAAACTTTTAGCTAATTCACGGTCTTGTTCTCAAATGACTGTAGTTTATCGTCTCTGAAGATGGTTTAAATTGGCTCGAGCCAGTGTCTGGGTTGTCTGAAAGCGACACAGTCTTTAAGAGTTTTGCTAATAGTACCGACTTGTAGGCCTTAGTTATCTATACTTTGTAACGCTAAACTAGGTCTTGTTTACACAAACGACCACCTTCAAATAGGGTCAAGATGACCAGAACAGCAAACACAAGCACTCAGCGCCCATCCAATCACTACTGCGGTAGAGGGTTCTCTCTTATCGAGTTGCTGGTTGTAATGGCTATTTTGGGTATTCTGCTTGCTGTGTCTCTGCCTAGCTTTCAGCAAACCATCGAAAGCAATATGACTAACAGCCAAGCCAAGCTGTTTCTGACTTCTCTAAGCCTTGCCAGAAGTGAGGCAATTAAGCGTGGTGGCAATGTTGGTATCTGCGCCAGTAACGACGGTATTGATTGCGGTGCGGGGGAATGGAACGAAGGCTGGATTGTGTTTCACGATGCCAATGAGGACGCCAACGGCGCGGCTGGGTCGCTCGACGCCGGTGATACCATTATTAGGGTGTTCGACTCTATGGGGGCATCCGCGGTCACGACTTTTTCAGTCAATTGGATTGCTTACAACAGCTTAGGTTATAGCGCCATTGCTGGCACCCAAACGCTACTAATTTGCCCGGCAAGTGGTACAGCGGCCAACGCAAGGTCGATTGAAATCGGGCCGTCAGGCCGCGGCCGACGGATTGAGGATGGTTTAGCATGTTAAGCCTAAGCAGACAGTCAAGACTGCGCCAGATCAATTGCCAAGGCGGCACGACTTTGATGGAAGTACTGGTTTCTTTGTTGATTCTTTCCGGCGGCATGTTGGGCATGGCAAGCGTGCAGACGGTGAGCCTGCGTAATAATCAAACCGCGTATTACCGCACCCAAGCAACGTCGCTTTCGTTGGATATGGTCGAGCGTATTCGGGCAAATATGACGGGTGTGCAAAACGGTTCTTACGATGATGTGGCCGGCGCCGCAACGGCAACCTGCTTTACCGTCGCCGGTTGCACCAGTGTGCAAATGGCAAACCAGGATGTACTAGATTGGTCGGCTCAGGTGGTTGCTGCGCTACCAGGTGGCGCCTCTGTGGTTTGCATTGATTCTACCGGCGACGATGGCACAGCAGCATCGAATGCCTGCGACGGTATCGGGCGCGTCTACGCCATAAAAATTTGGTGGGATGACAACCGCGATGGCACGCCTAACCAACGTTACGTAACCACCACACGGCCTTGGTAAACCCATGACACTAAATTATTCACATATATCCAACCCAACATTCGCCAAAGGCCTCAGCCTGATTGAGCTGCTGATCGCCTTGGTGTTAGGCGCCACTTTAGCCACTGGGGTTACTCAGATGTACGTGGGCACAACTGTGACCGAGCGCAGCCAAGAAGCACGGCTTAGAATGCAGGAAGGCGGTCGGTTTGCGGTAAACTTTTTGTCGCAAGAGATTCGAATGGCAGGCTACTTAGGCTGTTTAGGCTCGATTGAAGGAACCTCGGTGAATAATATCCTAGCTGCACCACCGGCGCATTTTCAGCCGGAATGGGGGATTCAAGGCTGGGAAGCCGGAGGCACTGCGCCTGGGGTTGCCAACAATAGCGCAAACAATGTGGCTCAAGTCTCGACCAATTCGGGTGAGTGGACAACCGGCGATGGGGCCATTGCAATGCCTGTTTTCAATGCTGTGCCAAATTCAGACATAGTCAGGGTGTGGGGTGGAACAGGCCCAGCGGGAGTTGTAAGCAACATTACTCAGGGTAGCCCCCCAACCATCAATGCTGAAAGTTCGGTTGGCATCGCGGCCAATGATTTTATCTTGATTAGCGACTGTGAGCAGGCTGACTTCGCCCAAGCATGTATAGTAGCGGCTGATGCGGCGCCGGCTACTACTAGCCTAATTACTCTGTCCACCGGGTGCGCACCAGGCAATGTCGGGACTCCGACAATCACCTCGGTTACTACCGTGTTAAACCCAGCTGAGGTGATTCAGCTGCAAGGCACAATTTTCTATGTGGGTAAACGGGGTGGGGTGGCCGCTAATCCCCCCTCATTGTATCGAGCGCAGCTTGATGCAACCGGTAATTTGGCCGCTCCCGAAGAGTTGATCGAAGGAGTTGAATCGATACAAATTCTCTATGGCGTCAACATCGATCAAGATATTCGCAGCACGG
>JBLGBD010000079.1:0-14013 GCA_047617585.1 Pseudohongiellaceae bacterium
TGGGGCATGGATGAAAACTCAAGTCCCACTCACTGAATTGTAATGGAATACCGCGACGGACGCGGAGGGAAGCAAATGAAAACCAAGCTAAAATTATGTACCTATTTGGCAGTCGCTGGAATCAGCCTTGTCGGATCATTCGCAGTAGCGCAGGATAAAACGTTGAATGATGGAGTGTATACCGCCGCCCAAGTTGAGACGGGTAAGCTGGTTTATGATGCGTCCTGCAAGAACTGCCACAACATGCGCTTTTACCGTGACACGCTAAAGTCGTGGGACGGCCAGCCACTGCTTTACCTTTGGGAAACTATCATGGGCACAATGCCTGCAGATAACCCGGGGTCTTTGATGTTGGATGAGTACACCGATGCTATGGCGTATATCCTGTCGGAGAATAAATTCCCAGCAGGGGACACCAAGCTGGATCCCGACAACGGTATGGATGCAATTAAGATCGTGGCACCTTAATCAGCCGCTGTCGATTGTTGTACAAAATTGTTGTACAAAATTGATGCACAAAAAAGCCGAGCATAGCTCGGCTTTTTTGTGGGTTAAATTGGTTAACTGCTGGCTATGCTAATTGGATTCGGGGTTCGTAAACTCATCACAGCCTTTTTTGATCTTGGATATTTCCGCCCTGTCGCGGGTGCTCAGCTGGAGGTCATATTTATCAGCAATTACCTCCCACAGGCCAACGTATTCGCACTGAAACTCTTCTCTGGGCAGATAGCGGTCGGGGCCGCGCTGGGATTTGCGGCGAATTTCTCGCTTTTCAACTAGCATAATGTTCAGCGGATCATTGGCGAACTGCAGCTTCTGCAATGGCATCCAGCGATCGCCGCCGTGGGTGTGGGCATACATCAGTGGAATGACATGATCGACATCCACTTGAACCGCCACTTTGAAGGTTTCGCCGGTGTATTCATCCAACCATTCGCCAGTGCGGACGATGCAATTGCGCGGGTTGGTAAACTTAACTTCAGTGCGGCTGGTGAGCACCAGCATTTCTTGGCGTGTCGACTGGCAGTCTTCATCGTAATCTTCTTCAAACGACCAATCTTCATCGCGGAAGAACTTTTCTCGCTCCCGATGATCCATCAATAGGCTGTCGCGGCCCATGCGTCTGAAGGTATCCGGCATCTCGCAGTTGGACATGTGGCAATGATAGGACTGATTGAAATAGTGGCCACCATTTAAATCGACCGTGCCGGCATGACTATAGCCTAACTGGGGGGCGAACAGGGCAGAGAGTAATCCTAATGAAAAACAGTGCAGTTTCAATTTCTTCCCCTCGCGGCTCTGTGGTTTAGCCGCATCAGATTGACGGGTCTACTATGCCATTAATTATCGCTGTCGAACAACATAGAAAAATCGATAGCTCGACAGTGCTTAGTCAGGGCGCCGATAGACACATAGTCGACCCCGGTTTCTGCTATTTGAATTAAAGTTTCTTTATCCACATTGCCAGAGGCTTCGAGTTTTACGGCGCCAGCATTGATCGCCACCGCTTCTCGCGTCAGTGCTAATGAAAAATTGTCCAGCATTACAGTGTCCGCTTTGGCAGCTATTGCGCTGCGCAGCTCGTCCAGAGTCTGAACTTCAATTTCTACCGGTTTATTGGGAGAGTTCTGCCGGGCAGTGTGAATGGCTAATTCAATGCTGCCGCAGGCGCGAATGTGGTTTTCCTTGATCAAATAGGCATCGAATAAGCCTAAACGATGATTACTACCGCCACCGGCCGTCACGGCATATTTTTGCGCAACTCGAAGACCAGGCAGGGTCTTTCTAGTATCGAGTATCACACAATCAGTATGGGAAATCAGATCAACCAATTCACGGGTTTTGGTCGCCGTCCCAGAGAGGGTTTGCAGAAAGTTTAAGATTGTCCGCTCAGCGGTGAGTAGGCTTCTGGCTGGCCCCTCCAGTATGGCGATACACATGCCGGCAGTGATTGCTTCGCCGTCGTCCACTAGCCACCTTATGGTGATGGATGGGTGTAGCTGCAGCGCGGTTTCGTTTGCCCACATTTGGCCGCAGAGTATGGCATTCTCGCGGCTTACTATTCTGGCCTTCGCCAGTTTCTGGGAGGGGATTAAGCTGGCCGTGATATCACCACTACCGACGTCCTCAGCCAAGGCGACTTTGACTGTGTGTTGAATATCTAACAGGCTCGGTATCGTGGGTTGCATACTTAGTTGCTGCTCAGCTGTTTTAGGGTTAAGACGTCACCGCGCTGAGTAAATTCAACTTGTCTTAATGCGCTCATGCCCAAAAGTATAGTGTTTCCAGGCATGCTAGGGGTAATGCTTCCCGATACATTGTTAAGGACTATGTTACCGAGCTCCAATTGGTCGATTGCGGTTGTGTACACAGTCACCCGGCCATTTGCAGTAGCGGCCACGCCGCTTAAACCCGGAATCAAACCGGCTGTTTGGGCGACAGCTTGGGGTATGGCTACATCAGTAGCCCCGGTATCTAATAAAAAGGTGACTTCGATGCCATTGATATAACCGTTGGCGAGGTAATGCCCTTGACGGTTTTGCTTGAGACGCACAGTTTTGTGGCCTTGCTCGTCAATACCCAGCAGTGGGGCCTGATTTGGGTTGACCTGTTGGCCCAGTTGGCCGTCGAAGAACAGGGTTAATGCGCCCAGTCCGATCACAAAACAGATTGCGAGCATCCCTTGTCCTAGCTGCTTTCCCGGGGTGTTGTTGGCTGATTCAGGCATTGATGAATTATCCCCTAACAACGGCCTAATAGCCATTGGCTGACAGGGCGTCGAAGCATTCGAATATCGTGCACTGTGATGACTATCACCTTTGTTTTTCACCCCTTTTGTTATAAATGCAGCCTATGCTTACCTTTTTAATGAGCCAAGGGTCGCAATGCGATGACTTCAGCGGATAATCCAAGCTCTAAGCCTTCTCAGTCGGTCAAAAGTACTATGCGCAGAGATAAAGTTCGCTGGTCTTTACGGCAGCGGCTGCGCAAGCAGTTGCAGCAGCTGTCTATCGATGTCTTTGATGAGGTTGATGACTACCTATTTTCATCTCCAGGCGTAGCCCGTGAGTCTGATATCGGCTTTCTGAAGTCCATGCGTGAGCTGCGCAGCAAGCAAAGCTTGTTCGAAGAGCTTTTGCTGCAAGAGTCGATAGCGCTCATAAAGCAATCACAAGCAGCCGATGGTAAGAGTATCGCAGGTATTAACGTCGTTAAATCTAACTTGAGCACTGCGTTTGAGCGAATAGAAATCGACCTTGCAGTGCGTGCAATGCAACGAAAGTCAGAAAAAACATACAGCCATTTTTATCAGCAAATAGATGAGTTTAGTGCGCGGGGCCGCGAGCAAGCAAAAACTCCGCTGATTGAAAGCCGTATATTGGTCTTGGCAGTTCTATGTGGATTTCAAAAAGCGCAACACTGTTTGATTTTACCTTTGGAGATTCGCCTCATTTTTGCAAAGCTATTTGAGCAGCATTTCATACTGTGTATGGGAAAACTCTACGGCGACATTCTCAGTATTTTAAATCATGAAGAGGACCCTGCATTTGTCGAGAAGCTGTATTTATCTTCGTCAGCATTTAGCAGCGCGCGAAAGCATACAACCCATGAGCTATCCCTTGAAGCACACCGCACTAAACTTGCCACAGCAAGCACTACCTCGGCAAATAAGGTAGAACTGGCGGTCGCAGATTTTGTTTCAGAGCTTTGTGACTCTCATCGAATGCCTCTGTTTGTAGAAAAAATGATTCGCCATCAGTGGCGCTCGGTGATGTTCTTAATAGGTTTAAATACAGGCTGTGATGGCGCGCAGTGGAATGAGGCAAAGTACAGCGTGTTGATGCTTTCGGCCGCAGCGGCCGATGGCTCAAAAATCGGCACTACAGAACGCGCGTTAATAGTTGAGCAAATTGAGGCGGGATTCAAGCTGGCGCAGATAGATGTAGTTGAGCAAGAGACTTTTCTATTAGAGCTTAAGCAGCTGTTTAACCTTTCTTTAGCGCGCACCGATGCGGTTGGTTTGGAAGGCGAGGTTACCGCGGTTCAGAGTCGGCAATTTATTCACAGCATGAACTCTAGGGTTCAAGAAGCATCTATCAGCCCTGCCGGTAAGCGAGTGCTAGACAAAGATGATTTGAATGAACTGGCTAGTCTTTTAGGTGGCAGTGAAAAACCTCGCCAGGACGTGCGCTCTGAATCTGATCTGCATGAATACCTGCACGAGGTTGACCAGCTGGCCGGAGACCAGCAGGCACAGTATAAGGTCGCAAATATCTTCAAGGATTGTCTTCTAACAAGAGTCTCGACAGATTTTTTTGAGATTCAAGTCGATGACGAGCTAACCAGTATTAAACGAAGCCGTCTCGGTTTGGCTATGGCCATCAAGCAAGGGGACATTCGTTTAAATAAACTGCGTATTACACGTACTCTTTCATCGGTTACTATTTTAGATCGCCACCTGCATTAAAAATAGCCGCGTTATCGCTCTGGCATCGGTGTTGCTAGAATAAGTCTTCACTCGCCTTGGGAATATGGTAAAGTTTCGAAGTCTTACGCAAGCTGTCGGCGTTAAATTCAGAAACACCTATTTCATGCATAATCAAATTACCATCTTCGATGGCTTGGCGAGTTTTGCTCGACAAGTGCCCTCGCCAAACTTTAGCGACAGACCTGCTAGCTGCGTCATTGATACCCTCATTGTCCACAACATCAGCTTACCGCCTGGTAAATTTGGCAGCGGGTATATTGATCAGCTGTTTTGCAATTCCTTGAACTGCACGGAACACGAGTACTTCGCCCAGTTAGAGGGGCTCCAAGTTTCGGCCCATATTCTTATTGAGCGTGATGGCCTGATGGTGCAGTATGTGCCATTCCATAAAAAAGCATGGCACGCTGGCGAGTCTGAATTTAAAGGTAGAAACGGCTGTAATGATTTTTCTATCGGGGTCGAGCTTGAGGGCACAGATACTCAGCCATTTACCTCGGCGCAATACCAAAGTTTGATACTGTTGTCCCATGCTTTGATGGATTGCTATCCCGATATCACGATTGATAGGATCGTAGGCCACAGCGACGTGGCTCCGAGCAGAAAAACCGATCCTGGCCCTTGTTTCGACTGGCAGCTTTACAAAAAAGGTTTGGGGCCGGGCGCCGATTAAAACAGTGTATGAATTGAGTTGAGATAAGCATGAATTTCCTTGTGGTACTCGTATGTCTGACAATTAACTACTTGTGGTTAAAGGATTTTGATCGGTTTGACGATGGCTGGTTTTTTAAGTTTCGCTGTAAAGTAGAGAGCCGAGCGCAGTCTGCTGAAGCCACCGCCATGCCTTGGTTTTTTAATTTACTGGTAATTTATTTATTTCCCCTGTCTGTTCTTGTCGCTGCATTACTCGTACTTGAAGATGTTGCTTTCGGCGCCCCGCTGATGATTTTGCACGGCCTTGTTGTCTTGATAGCATTGGATCGCAAGCAGCCCGGAAAGCTGGCGACTCAGTTCATGGCAGCCTGGCAAGAAGGCGGTATGGTGCAGGCAAAGAACTACCTCGAGGTTGAATTTAAATCACCCGAATTAGAGGGCATCAAAGACGACCAAGAGCTGGCTGACTTTTTTTGTAAGCTGCTTATATATCGTAGCTTCGAACGTATGTTTGTTCTGTTTTTCTGGTACATGCTGGCTGGGCCGCTGTCGGTGGCTTTCAGCTATATTAGCTATCAGCTGCAGGACAGCCATAGCGAAACCCAAGCAGCATCTACGATTAAGACAGTAGATTTGTTTGTCGGGATTCTGGAGTGGGCGCCAATGCGGCTACTTGGACTCACGTTCTGCCTTGCCGGCAATTTTGTTCAATGTTTTGAGAATGTAAAGCGGGGGTTCTGGGACTTCTCGTTAGAGCGTAATAATTCAGAGCGGCTGTATGATTATTCCAAATGTGCACTGTCCGGGATTGCAGCAGAGTTTGAAGAAGAGTGCGAGTTGGGGTTGAGTACTGACTCTGTTTTGGGCGAGGAAATGTTCAAAATTAGAGCGCTGAGATCGCTGTTGGAAAGATCTCAAGCAATTTGGTTGGTAGTTCTCGGCTTGATTACTATTTTTGGCTTATAGTTTTTGTGTGCTTGATTCAAATCATAGAGCGTTGCAAATTATTGTGTAGTTTTGCTCTGTGATAGTGCGTTAAAGCTGTTATTGGCGGATTGAACCGCAGCTCATATTTCAATTAACTTACTGAATTGTAATAAGAAAAATTGAAAGCTTGGGGGTTTTAGTGGGCTATGTTTTTTTGTAGTTTTACTACACTTCTAGCTGGCTGAGCATAGCAAAAAGCACATTATTGGGATAATATGGCGCCCGCTTTGTAATTAATCTACATTTGCAAAGACTCAACCAGCGATCCTGGAATTATGGGAAGTTAAATATGGCGATGCAAAACGACGGAAACCCTGATGAAACTCGAGAATGGCTTGATGCGCTCAATTCAGTCATTCAAGTTGAAGGTGTGGATAGAGCCCATTTTCTAATTAGTCAGCTTAACGATGTTGCTATCAGAACAGGTCGTTATTCTCCAATTACTACTGTTACTACTCCCTACAGCAATACTATTTCACCGTTAAACGAAGAGCGCATGCCTGGTGACATGTTCATGGAACGGCAGATCCGAGGCATCATTCGGTGGAACGCATTAGCCATGGTAATGCGCGCTAATCAGCGTAATGCCAGCATCGGTGGACATATATCTACGTTTGCGTCCTCGGCAACTTTGTACGACGTAGGTTTTAATTATTTCTTTAAAGGTCCAACAGAAAAAAATGAAGGTGACTTGATCTATTATCAAGGCCATTCATCTCCTGGGCTTTATGCGCGGTCCTATTTAGAAGGCCGAATCACCGAAGGCCAGCTAGATAATTTTAGGCAAGAAGTTCACGGCAATGGTCTGTCTTCCTATCCTCATCCTTGGTTAATGCCGGATTATTGGCAGTTTCCAACCGTATCCATGGGGCTGGGGCCTATACAGGCTATCTACCAAGCTCACGTAATGAAATACCTCAGCAACCGCGGCCTGTTAGATAATGATGGTCGTAAGGTTTGGGCATTTCTCGGCGATGGCGAAACCGATGAGCCAGAATCATTAGGCGCCATATCGAAAGCCGGTCGTGAAGGCTTAGACAATCTTATTTTCGTCGTTAACTGTAACCTGCAAAGACTCGATGGGCCGGTGCGTGGTAACGGCAAAATCATTCAAGAGTTAGAAGGCGTATTCCGCGGCGCAGACTGGAACGTAATCAAAGTAGTTTGGGGCCGTCACTGGGACCCATTGTTCCAAGCGGATACCAATGGCTTGCTTCAAGATCGTATGGATGAAGTAGTTGATGGTGAGTTCCAAAACTACGCCTCTAGAGGCGGTGCGTACACCCGTGAACACTTCTTTGGTAAGCACCCTGAATTGCTGAAGATGGTAGAACACCTGTCTGATGCGGATATCATGGCGCTAAACCGCGGCGGACACGATCCGTACAAAGTCTATGCAGCCTATGCGCAGGCGGTTAAGTCTAACGGCAAGCCTACAGTTATATTGGCTAAAACAATCAAGGGTTATGCCTTTGGCGGCGGCGCTGAAGCTCAAAACTCAACTCACTCAGTGAAGAAGCTAGATATTGAGGGTCTGAAGAAATTCCGCGACCGATTTGGCATACCAATAAAAGATAAAGACTTGGAAGAAGTGCCTTATTACAAGCCTGCCGAGGATAGCCTTGAATATAAATACATGCAGAAGGCCCGCGGCCAGCTTGGCGGCCCGTTGCCCCAGCGTCGATCAATGTCATACGCCCTAAAGGCGCCTGCAATTTCGGCATTTGAAAGTCAGCTCAAGAGCAGTGGCGATAGAGAAGTTTCAACCACGATGGCGTTTGTGCGAGTGCTGACTAGCCTGTGCAAAGACAAGGATATTGGCGAGCGTATCGTTCCTATCGTTCCCGATGAAGCGAGAACCTTTGGCATGGAAGGTATGTTCCGCCAACTAGGTATCTACTCGTCAACGGGGCAGCTTTATGATCCATCCGATTCTAATCAGGTTATGTATTACAAAGAAGACAAAAAAGGCCAGATGTTAGAAGAGGGTATCACCGAGGCAGGTGCGTTCTCAGCATGGATTGCAGCGGCGACGTCTTATAGTGTTAACAATTTCCCGCTTATCCCGTTTTATATTTACTACTCGATGTTTGGTTTTCAGCGTATCGGAGACTTAGCCTGGGCGGCAGGGGACTCTCAAGCCCGTGGCTTTTTGATTGGTGCGACGGCGGGCAGAACAACCTTAAATGGGGAGGGCTTACAGCATCAGGACGGACATAGTCATATTCTCGCGTCAACAATCCCTAATTGTGTGAGCTATGACCCCACTTATGCCTATGAGCTAGCAGTGATAGTGAAAGAAGGGATGAGACGAATGTATGAAGACATGGAATCTGTGTTTTACTACATTACGACAATGAACGAAAACTACACCATGCCTGAAATGCCAAAAGATAGTGAAGAAGGCATTATCAAAGGTCTTTATCTGCTTGAAGACAGTGCAGCTAAAGAATACAAAGTCGCTAAGCCCGCGAGCAAGGACGTGACGCTTCGCCTACTAGGCAGTGGCACTATCCTGCGGGAGGTCCGCAAAGCGGCCGAGGTTATTCGAAAAGAATACTCTGTAAATGTTGACGTGTGGAGTGTGACTAGTTTTAACGAGCTGCGCAAAGAGGCATTGGGCGTACAGCGTGAAAACATGCTCAATCCTAGCAAAAAACCCAAGCTTGCCTATATTACCCAGCAGCTTGCTAAGCGCGAAGGGCCTGTAGTTGCTACTACCGATTACATGAAAGCCCATTCGGATCAGGTTCGCGAGTTTGTTCCTGGGGCATACCGAGTTATGGGAACCGATGGTTTTGGTCGCAGCGATACCCGAGAGAATTTACGTCACTTCTTTGAAGTGGATACTAAATTCGTGGTTCTTGCGGCCCTTTCAGAGCTGAAAGAACTTGGCTTAGTGACGGCAAAGCAAATTAGCGAACACATGAAGAAAACCGGGATTGAGCCTAGCAAGGCAAATCCACTGGACCAGTAGTTTAACCAACCCTATAAACTTAGAGGCATGCTCCATTGGCTATCGAAAAAATAACAGTTCCCGATCTTGGTGATGCGAGTGAAGTTGAAGTTATAGAGCTTCTCGTTTCAGTGGGCCAGAAGGTTGAGAAAGAAGACTCATTGCTAGTGCTTGAGAGTGACAAAGCTGCTATGGAGATTCCGGCGCCTATGGCAGGAGTAGTCATTTCCATCGCTGTTAACTTGGGTGATAAGGTTTCTTCGGGCTCGGAAATGCTCAGCCTAGAAATCTCAGGTGACTCTGAGGGCAAGTCTGAAGATAAGGCCGACAAGAAATCTTCAGAGTCTGACGACAAGTCTGAAGAAAGTTCCGACACTAAGCCCAAGGAGAGTTCGAAGCAAGCGGCCGCGGTTGAGCCGGAAGCCAATGAAGAAAAGCCCTCAAAGGAAAAATCAGCCAGCCAAGGCAAAGCCAGCTCAGTTACTGAGAAAGTGCCTGATTTAGGTACCGATGATGAAGTAGAAGTTATTGAAGTGCATTTTGCCGTAGGCGATTCTGTGTCGGTGGATGACTCCTTAATCACTTTAGAGTCTGATAAGGCTGCAATGGAAGTTCCAGCGACGCTAGCGGGCAAAGTCGAAGAATTATTAGTCAAGGTTGGCGACAAACTAAAGACTGGAGACTCCATTCTCAAACTGCTTTCTAGCTCAGAAAGCCCGGCAGCTGATGCCCCGGCAACCACCGAGTCAAAACCATCACAGGATGAGGCTAAAAAGGCTGAGGCTAAAGAGCCAGCCCCTAAACCTGCGCAGAAATCGGCGCCAGAAACGATCAAAACCCCGCCTTCTGATGCTGGCCAGTCTGGTGGTTCAAAGACCCACGCTGGCCCCGCTGTGCGTAAGCTAGCTCGCGAGCTAGGGGTTGATTTGACAGCTGTTGCAGGCACTGGCGCTAAAGATAGAATAATCAAAGAAGATGTTAATGAGTATGTTAAGGCCAGGCTCAATGCGCCAAGCTCAGGTGGCGGGGCGATTGCCTCTGTTCCAGACATCGACTTTAGCCAATTTGGCGAGATAGAGCAGGTTAAACGCAGCAAGCTCGAGAAGCTCACCGCGGTGAACATGCACCGTAATTGGTCTGCCGTGCCCCATGTTGCTCAGTTTAACGAAGCTGACGTAACAGACCTTGAAAACTTTAGAGAAGGCTTAAAAGCAGAGGCCGAGAAAAAAGGCGTGAAGATGACGTTTATGCCATTCTTGCTTAAGGCCTGCGCCAAAGCGTTAGCAGAATACCCCCAGTTTAATGTTTCGCTGCATTCCTCTGGCGAGTATGTGATACAAAAGAAATATATTAATATAGGGATTGCTGTCGCGACTGACGCAGGCTTGTTGGTGCCAGTGATTAGAGATGTTGATAAAAAATCACTGTGGGAGTTGGCAGCTGAAGTGGTCGAGTTGTCCGACAAAGCCAAGAAGCGCAAGCTAACCCCTCAAGAAATGCAGGGCGGCTGTTTTTCTATTTCCAGCCTCGGAGCACTGGGTGGCACCGGTTTCATTCCTATAGTTAGCTCGCCCGAAGTGGCGATTCTTGGTGTATCGAAGACAGATATCAAGCCGGTGTACATAGACGGTGAGTTTAAGCCGCGCAAAATGCTGCCGTTTACTCTTTCTTATGACCACAAGGCGGTTAATGGCTTGGACGGCGGCTTGTTTGCTACTTATCTGGCAAAAGTGCTTGGCGATATCCGGCATTTAGTTTTATAGCTTAGCTGTGCTCAGGCGCGCTGTTTCAACGCTTGCGGTTGTTTGAAGTGTTGTTTAAACCGTCAGGGTGACTATGAATTGGGTGCCCACGTTTACCGCGCTGCGCAGCTCAATCTCACCTTGCAGTAACGACTTTACTATTCGGTAAACTGTCGATAAACCTAAGCCATGACCACCGCTTTTTTGCCTTGTGCTGAAGTAGGGGTCGAATGCTTTGCGCATGACGTTGTCATCCATCCCGCCGCCGTTATCAGTGATAATAATTTGTACCGTACCCTGATCTAGTTTGGTTTCAACGGTTAGTTTGCCTTTATAGAGCTCAGTTTTCGGCTCCGCTGCGGTTCGAGCCGTGATGGCCTGTTCAGCATTGCGGAACAAATTGACAAATACTTGTTGTAGCTCCATGGGTAGCACCCGCACTAGTGGTAGTGAAGCGCCTAGATTGGTTTCTATTTCGATGTCGTTAAATTTTGTCTCGTTGTTCAGTTCGTAGTCTTTTTTGACGAATTTTATGGCCTGCTCTAGCAGCATATTTATGTCGCAAGGTTCTTTCGAATGGACTTCGGATGTACTGAATTTAAGCATATTGCTGACGATGTTGCTTGCTCTCAACGCGCCCTCTTCGATGGATTCAAGGAAAAACTTGATCTCGCGTTGCTCTAAATAATTATTAACATCCTCAAGTTTCACCGCTAGCTCACTGGCTATCGCTTGGTTGGCAGCGCGGTCAGGTTCAAGCCGGCGATTAATATTCTGTACGCCATTTATGATGGCGCTGAGGGGGTTGTTGACCTCATGGGCTATGCCGGCAGCTAAGCCGTCCATGGAATGCATTTTTTCAGTTTGCAGTATCCGTTGCTCGAGTAGCTCTCTTTGAGTAACGTCATCAATTTGAATGACAATGACCTGAGGAATAGCCGCTAAAGGATAGCAGGTGACTTTGTAATAATTGTTTAGATCGCCGCTGGAGTACTCGACCCTTTCTAAAGTGACTGTAGTGCTGTCTTTTAAGCTAGACATGATCTCGGCTGCATAGCCTGTCAACATTGGAAAGGAGTCAAGTACGGAGGTGTTCAACACGTCCTCACTGGTATTGCTGCAAATAGTCAGGGCGTTCTTATTGATCTGTTTAATATGTAGTGAGGTGTCTACAGTGATCAGTGCTGATGGCATCGATTCTATGATGCTGCTGAAAAACTCTTGGATGTTCATATTGCCGCCTGCTGAATTGGAGGTCACAACTACTAAAATGCCGAGTGTGCTTTGATGGCATTAATGCCTATAGGGTTCGTTAAAAGTATAAGAGCGAATTCCTGAGCCGGGACACAAGAATCGTTAATTTTAAGGCAGCGGGCTCTATTTTAAAGCAATGAAGGGTCAATATCGAAACACTTTTAAGTTAGTTGCTCGGCAGTGTTACACTTGCGCGCACAGCAGTAAAGTTGCAAATACGCTTGTTGAGGAGCCCCATCACCTATGCCTTCCTTTGATATCGTCTCAGAAGTAGACATGCATGAAATAAATAACGCGATTGATCAAGCTAACCGAGAGGTTGGAACTCGGTTCGATTTTAAAGGTGTGGATGCGAAATTTGCTTTAACAGACAAGCCTGAGATTGAAGTGTCGGCCGAATCCGATTTTCAAATTCGACAAATGCTTGAGATTCTTCGGGCCAAGATGGTCAAGCGAAATATCGATGTAAAAAGCTTGGTTGAGGCGGACGTTACCATGGCAGGGCAACGGGCAACAATGCTGGTCACTATTGCACAAGGCATCGAGTCTGACTTGGCCCGCAAGATTATTAAAATGATAAAAGAGACGAAGATCAAAGTTCAAACTGCCATCCAGGGTGACAAACTTCGGGTTACTGGGAAAAAGCGCGATGAACTACAGGGGGTGATCTCAATGCTGCGAGAGGCCAAATTGGAAGTTCCGTTGCAATACATTAATTTTCGAGACTAGGCCCATAGACAGCTTGGCTCACTCAATGTTGGCTAGCCGATGAATGCGCTGCCCAAGACCAGTCATTCCTTCAAAGAGGCTGTCGCCTCGTTAAGAGATACTCGGTTTCTAGCGATACTGCTATTTGGATTTTGTAGCGGCTTCCCTTGGGTGCTGCATGGCTCTGTGCTGACGTTGTGGATGCAGGAGTCTGGGCTATCAAGGTCAATGATTGGGTATGTGGGTGCGATAGCCACTGTCTACGCGCTTAATTGGTTATGGGCCCCCTTAGTCGATAGATATTCAATCCCAGGGCTGCAGCGAAGTCTCGGTCATAGGCGCTCTTGGATAGTCTTAGCCCAGCTTCTCCTTTTACTTTTGGTGTTAGCGCTCAGCACCACAAGTCCTCAGTCAAATTTAGGGCTTGTTAGTTTGATCGCCCTAGGAATCGCGTTCGTCTCTGCAACGCAAGATATCAGTATCGATTCTTATCGAATCACTGTATTCACCCGTCAAGAAATGGATTTGAAAATGCCTTATGCCGCTGCCTGTAGCACGACCGGCTGGTTTGCTGGCTACGGTTTTATTGGCGGAGCACTGACCTTAGCGCTAGGTGGGGAAACCATAGGCCTCGCTTGGTCTGATGTGTATCTGTGCGTGGCGTTTCTCTATGTGATTATTATTGGACTGATCTTGCTAACCCCCAGGCCAGTTGAAGAAATGGCCAATGGCATGGCTTCATTAACCGCGCCCAATAGTAAGCAATCAAAAACAAAGCAACCCTTCGTTTACCGAACGCTGATCGAGCCTTTCATCGAATTTTTCACCCGCTGTGGGTTTAAACTGGCGTTTTCAATCCTGCTGTTTTTGGTGGTTTTCCGGCTCGGAGAGGCCATGCTTGGCCGCATGTCGTTGGTGTTTTATGTGGAGCTTGGCTTCACCACTGACCAAATTGGGTTTTATCAAAAATTTTTTGGCGGGCTGGTCACGGCGGGCTTCTCACTACTTGGAGCTGTGATTAATACTCGGTTTGGGGTGATAAGAGGCTTGTTTGTGGCTGGGATTGCCATGGCCAGTGCAAATCTATTGTTTGCCGTTCTCGCGATAGTTGGCCCAAATATCCCGCTGTTTGTGTTTGCTTTGATTGTGGATAATTTTTTCCAAGCCTTTGCCACAGTGGCATCAATCTCTTTTATTTCCTATTTCACTAGCCGCACCTATACCGG
>JBLGBD010000080.1:0-13998 GCA_047617585.1 Pseudohongiellaceae bacterium
TATGGGAGTATCCTTGCTAGTCGGCCCATATATGATTCGCAAGCTCAACTACCACCAAATTGGCCAGGTAGTTCGAGACGATGGTCCCGAATCCCACTTTAGTAAAGCGGGCACACCGACCATGGGCGGCGCCTTGATTTTAGTTAGCATCGCAATCAGTACGCTGCTTTGGTCTGACTTAAGCAATCACTATGTGTGGATCGTGCTGTTAGTCACTATTTTGTTCGGCGTGGTTGGTTGGGTTGATGACTATCGGAAAGTGTTTAGACAGGATCCTACAGGCCTGCCTGCGCGCTGGAAATACTTCTGGCAATCGGTGATCGGTTCTCTAGCTGCAGTTGCGTTGTATTACTCGGCCGCCGGGAGCGCTGAGATCGAATATATAGTGCCATTCTTCAAAGATGTAGGGCTCGACCTTGGCATCTTTTACATAATTTTTAGTTACTTTGTTATTGTTGGCTTCAGCAACGCCGTGAACTTAACCGACGGGCTTGACGGTTTAGCTATCCTGCCAACGGTAATGGTCGGCGGTGCTTTAGGCGCTATAGGCTATCTCGCAGGGCACACAGAATTTTCAACTTATTTGAACATCCCTTACATACAAGGGTCTGGCGAAATTGTAATTTTTGCCGGTGCTTTGGTTGGCGCGGGCTTGGGTTTTCTTTGGTTTAATACTTATCCGGCTCAAATATTCATGGGCGATGTAGGTGCTTTAGCACTCGGTGCCGCGTTGGGTGTTATGGCAATTATTTCTCGCCACGAGATAGTCCTTTTCATTATGGGCGGTGTGTTTGTAATGGAAACCGTTTCTGTGATTCTGCAGGTGGGATCTTTTAAGCTAACAGGAAAAAGAATATTTAGGATGGCGCCACTGCATCATCATTTTGAATTAAAAGGTTGGCCAGAGCCAAGAGTAATCGTTCGATTCTGGATAATCACGGTGATGCTGGTGTTGTTAGGCTTAGCGACACTCAAATTACGTTAACGAGAATTAGATTACTTGAGTATCGAAAACAACCGAATCGGAACTGTAATAGTAGGCTTGGGAAGCACAGGGTTGTCCTGTGCGAAATATTTTATGTCAATTAGTCGAGAGTTTAGAGTGGTGGATACGCGTCTTGCACCTCCGGGATTAGAGCAATTACTTGCCCTAAAACCCAATGTGGATTTGGCGCTAGGCCCGTTTTCTGACTCGGTTTTTGATGGGGCACAAGAGTTAGTAGTAAGCCCAGGGGTTAGCCTGAGCACACCGGAAATTCGAAATGCAGTGAACCAGGGTGTAAAAATTACGGGTGACATTGATATTTTCTCTAAGCAGGTTGGTCGCCCCATAGTTGGTGTAACAGGCTCAAACGGGAAAAGCACGGTGGTGGCGGTACTGGCAGAAATATGCAAAGAAGCCGGACTTAGCTTTGCCGCGGGAGGCAACCTTGATGGCGAGCAATTTAAACCGGCATTAGATTTGCTACTTGAGCCGCGCAAAGACTTATATATTTTAGAGCTATCTAGTTTTCAGTTAGAGACAACTGAGAGCTTGAACGCACAAGTTGCCACCCTACTAAATCTAAGTGAGGATCATATGGATAGATACGATTCATTTGATGCTTATTGGCTGGCGAAACAACGAATTTTTGTGGGCTGCAAGCAGGCACTGGTAAACATCGATGACAGCAAAAGTCAGCCAAAAGCTCCCCATGCCCTGTCAATACTTGCATTTGGTTTGAGTGAGCCAAGCTCTGAGGGTCTCGGCATACGCAAAGAAAACGGATTAGAGTATTTGGAGTATGGCGATCAGCGTATCGCCTGTGTTGATGAGCTGAAAGTTGTTGGCCAACACAACATTGCAAACGTCTTGGCGGCTGCGGGGCTGGCAATCACTTTAGGCATAAATCTCGCGGCGATACGCAAAGCGGTGACAGGTTTTTCCGGTTTGCCGCATCGCTGTCAGTGGGCCGGAGTAAAACGCGGTGTGAGTTTTTACAATGATTCCAAAGGTACAAATGTGGGTGCAACCGTTGCGGCCATCGAAGGGCTTGGTAAAAAAACTCAAGGGAAAATTGTATTAATCGCCGGCGGGGTTGGCAAAGGAGCTGACTTTAAGCCCTTAGCAGAAACAATAAAGCGTTGGGTAAAAACATCTATTCTAATTGGTCAAGATGCTAAAGCAATGGCGGCTAAATTGGACGTTGAATCAGATATTCGCTTTGCTTCAACCTTGGAAGATGCTGTCAAAATGGCAATTGAGATCTCTGAGTCTGGAGATGCGGTGCTGCTCTCTCCAGCATGTGCCAGCTTCGATATGTTTGACAATTTCCAGCATCGGGGCTTTGCCTTTATGGATGCGGTGAGGAATTTGCATTGACTACTGCCAGCAAACCATTGCCTCGCCGGGGGGCGAACATTCAAGCGACTGTTGCTCAGTACTACCGTCTTAACTCGGTCTTGCTGATCACATTGCTGTTGATGGTTTGTGGGCTGTTAATGATGACCTCTGCTTCGGTGGAAATTGCTAGCAGTCGTTATGGTGATTCACTTTATCATTTCAAACGACAGATTATTTTTGCAGGCCTTGGGCTTTTAGGCTTGGCTATTACGATGCAAATTCCCATGGCCTTGTGGAAGCGGTTTTGCGGGATTTTTCTTGTAGGCTCTTATTTGCTGCTTTTTCTGGTGCTAATTCCTGGTGTTGGCTACGAAGTCAATGGATCTTCGCGCTGGTTGAACTTAGGCCTTTTTAAGCTGCAGCCGTCAGAGCTTGCAAAGATTTTCATCATTCTTTATATCGCCTCGTTCCTAGAACGTCATATCGATGAGGTGCGTCAACAATGGTCAGGATTTTTGAAACCTATGGGGCTTATTGGTGCAGCTGTAGTTCTACTGCATTTTGAGCCTGATCACGGCGCTATGGTTATACTTATGGCCACAGCATTCAGCCTGATTTTTTTGGCAGGCGCGAAGCTATACCGCTTCGTTTTTATGCTCGTATTGTGTGCCGGCGGCATCGGTTATCTTGCGATCATGAAGCCTTACGTTATTGCGCGGTTTTCCTCGTTTCTGGATCCGTGGTCCACTGAGAATGTGTATGGCGGAGGGTATCAATTAACCCAGGCATTGATTGCTTTTGGCCGTGGTGAATGGACTGGTGTGGGGCTTGGTAATAGCATTCAGAAACTCTATTTTTTACCAGAAGCCCATACAGATTTCGTCCTTGCAATCATTGGCGAAGAACTCGGGTTAGTGGGCGTTGCCATGGTGGTCAGTTTGTTCTGCGGCTTGGTGTATCAAGCCTTTGTAATAGGTAAGAACGCATTGGCAAAGGAAATGCTGTTCGAAGGGTTTTTGGCCTACGGACTCGCCTTGCTATTTGCCGGTCAAGCGTTGATCAATATTGGTGTAAATATAAGCCTATTGCCTACCAAAGGTTTGACACTGCCTTTCTTAAGTTATGGTGGCGCAAGCCTGATCGTCAGCTGCTTTATGATTGCGTTGTTGGTCCGCATTCAGTTTGAAACTGAAGTCAGTCCAGTCAAATCAATAAGTAAGAAACAGGATTCCTAGGCATGAATGCGCCGGCAACAGTATTGATAATGGCGGCTGGAACTGGAGGGCATGTGTTCCCGGCGCTCTCTATTGCGCGTGCATTGCAGGCTAAGGCCACGCACATAGAGTGGCTTGGAACTCCTAACGGCATGGAAAACGAATTGCTAAGCGGGACCGGAATCCCCCTTCATCAGATAACTGTAAGCGGTTTGCGGGGCTCTGGCTTAAAGCGCAAGTTAATGGCGCCAATAATGTTAGTCAGCGCATTTGCTCAGTCTTTTAGTTTGCTGCGAAAAATTCAGCCTGACTGTGTTTTGGGAATGGGCGGCTTCGTTTGTGGCCCTGCTGGAATCGCCGCTAAGTTATTGGGCAAGCCACTTATTTTGCATGAGCAAAACGCGGTCGCCGGCCTTACTAATAAGCTGTTGGCGGTGTTTGCCGATAGGGTGCTGGAAGCGTTTCCTAACACCTTCAAGCCAGGGCCTAAGTTACGCTGCACCGGCAATCCGCTACGCAAAGAAATTGCTCAGCTGCATGGATTGACGCAATCGAAAAAAGTAAATGGCCAACGCATTAACATCTTAGTGCTCGGCGGCAGTCAAGGCGCAGCGGCTATTAATGATGTTATGCCTGAAGTCTTGCAAAGCCTTGGTTCAGACGCTGTGTCCATAGTCCACCAAACGGGCAAACAGAAACTAGAACAGTCAATCACCGGTTATGAAAAAGCAGGGTTTACATTGTCGGATAGCCTGAAAGTCAGCAGTTTCATCGAGGATATGCCCCAAGCCTATGCTTGGTGTGATTTGGTGATTTGTCGTTCCGGCGCCAGTACTGTGACTGAAATTGCGGCGGTGGGTAAGCCTTCTATTCTAATTCCCTACCCTTATCACCGAGATGATCAGCAGGTGTTTAATGCCAGGTGGTTGAGTGATGTGGGTGCTGCAATCATCATGCGACAGCAAGACTTAAGCGCTGAAAGTTTAAGTCAAAAAATCCGCGAGCTAATCAGTGATTCCAGCAGTTTAGAAAAAATGGGCGAGAACGCGCGAGCGGTTGCTGTATTGGATGCGGATATGGTTATAGCCAACGAATGTTTGGGGCTTGCCAATGCTTAATGCAACTGTAGTTCATGCTGTGCCTGAAATGAGACGAATCCGGGTGATCCATTTCGTCGGTGTGGGTGGGGCAGGCATGTGTGGTATTGCTGAGGTGTTGCTAAACCAAGGATATAAAATTACCGGTTCTGACATAAAGGCGTCAGCAAATACCCAGCGCCTGCAAACGATGGGCGCTAAGATCTTTATTGGCCATAAAGCACAGAATTCGCAGAAAGCTGACGTGGTTGTTTACTCCAGTGCGATTAAGAGCAGCAATCCTGAAATTAAGGCGGCGATTAGCCAGTCCAAGCCATTGATCCCTAGAGCAGAAATGCTCGCTGAGTTAATGCGCTATAGGCACTCAATTGCCATTGCTGGCACCCATGGCAAAACTACCACAACCAGTATTGTCGCTTCGGTACTCGCGGCTGGTGGATTTGACCCGACCTTTGTTATTGGCGGCCTGCTAAACAGCGCAGGCACTAACGCGCGGCTGGGTGAAAGCCGTTACTTGGTTGCTGAGGCTGATGAAAGCGACGCATCGTTTATGCACCTCCAGCCAATGGTCACGGTAATTACCAATATAGAAGCCGACCATATGAGCACTTATGGTGGTGATTTTGAGAATCTCAAAAAATACTTTATCGATTTTATCCATAACCTGCCTTTTTATGGATTGGCGGTGCTGTGTATAGACGATCCGGTGGTGCGCGAGATACTGCCGCGAATTTCTCGGCCAAAGTTAACCTATGGTTTTTCCAAGGATGCAGATTTTCGAATTCAAAATCTGACTCAAAAACAAGGCACAGTGAATTTCGAGGTCACAAGGCCAAACAAAAAAACACCGATTAAAATCACATTAAATATGCCCGGTGAGCACAATGCTCTCAATGCGACAGCCGCGCTGGTTATAGCGACTGACGAAGGGCTGAAAGACGCCGATATTAAATCCGGCATCGCGAATTTTTCCGGAGTGGGTAGGCGCTTTGATGTACAGGGAGAGTTCCCAATTAGCGCAGGCAATCACCAGGGCACAGTTAAGCTTATTGATGACTACGGTCACCATCCAACAGAAGTGGCAGCAACGCTTAAAGCATTGAAAGTCGGTTGGCCAGACAATCGCTTGGTCATGATCTTTCAGCCTCATAGGTACAGCCGGACCCAGGACTTATACGAAGACTTCGTGGATGTGCTGGCACAGGCTGACGTGTTGTTGTTGCTCGAGGTCTACTCAGCTGGAGAAAAGCGTATTGCAGGCGCTGACTCTCGAGCGCTATGCCGAAGTATTCGATTGCGAGGCAAATTAGACCCTGTTTTTGTCAAAAATATTGAAGATGTACGTGGTCTGTTAATGGATATGGTGCGCCCTGGTGATATCGTTTTAACCCAAGGTGCAGGCAGTGTTGGTGGTTTGGCCAAAGAGTTGGCCGAAAAGGGCTTTCAATAAGTAGTAATTTATTGATTTTATAAAAGAATTTGCAATTAGATAGTCAAGAAATATGCATAGTAAACCGATAAATAAAGAAGCAGTAATTGCTAAATTAGGCCATGTGGCTGTGCTAATGGGAGGTAATTCTTCTGAGCGGGAGATTTCCTTGCTAAGTGGTGGCGCCGTCCTTGAAGGTTTGCTCAGGCTTGGTGTGAATTGTACAGGTATAGATGTTAGTAAAAACTTGTACGCGGCAATAGCGTCCGCTAAGCCTGATTGGGTATTTAACATGCTCCACGGTCAGGGCGGTGAGGACGGAGTGCTGCAGGGATTCTTAGAAACACTGAATATCCCTTATTCAGGCAGTGGCGTTCTTAGTTCTGCATTAGCAATGGACAAGGTTCGCAGCAAGCTAATTTGGCTGCAGCTGGGGTTGAGAACGGCAGAGTTTGTGCAATTGAGTAATGCGACTGATTGGCAGGAAGTTATAGGCCGATTTGAGCGCGTAGTGGTGAAGCCGACCAACGGTGGTTCAAGTCTCGGTATCGCTATATGCGATACAGCTGAGGTACTAAAGCATCAGTATGAGCAAGCTTTAAAGCTTGATGCCCATGTCTTTGCTGAGAAACATATAGCCGGCAGAGAGTTTTCAACGACCATAATTGGCGACACTGTGTTTCCCACTATACAGCTCGAAACTGAAAGAGAGTTTTTTGATTTTGACGCAAAATATATCGACACCGGGACTCGCGTTATTTGCCCTCCCGAGATTTCCAAATCAGAACTAGAAGAAATAGAACACTTGGCCCTAAGCGCCTATCAGAGTCTAGGTTGTCGGGGTGTTGCAAGAGTAGATGTGATGCAATCAGCGCAAAAAGAGTTTTTTTTATTGGAAGTGAATACCGTGCCAGGTATGACTTCCCATAGTTTTGTGCCAGCTGCGGCAAAAGCGGCAGGAATGGATTTTGATGAGTTGCTGCTGTTTATTCTTGATCATGAGCTTACTGCGATGGAGGCTCGATTGTAATGGTGGCAAAGAAGAATCAAGCAAGCAATATGCGGGCTGAAAAGAGAAGCTTTAGTAACAGCTCGCAGCCGCTTAAGCCGGTCAACAAAAAGGTAGGCCGCATAATTTTTGGTTCAATTGTATTGTTAATCAGCGTTTATTCGTTGCTGGCTAAAGGCCCAGACTTGGCAGCTTATGTAAATCGGCCTGTGACTAAGATTAGGATTGAAAATCAGTGGCAGCAAATTACCGAGGCGCAAGTGTCGGGTGTGCTTTCAAAGTTTATGGGAACTGGGTTTTTTAACCTTGATACACAAGGAATTAAGAAAGAACTAGAGTCGATGTCTTGGGTTCGGTTTGCGTCGGTTAAACGGGTATGGCCAGACATTATTGCGCTGGATATCCGTGAAGAAAAAGCGATTGCACGATGGGGCGATGGGGCCTACCTGAATCAAGCTGGCGAAGTTTTTCGACCTTCAGTCGCAGCGACTAATTTGTCCTTGCCACTGTTAAGCGGTCCTAAAGACACCCAGACTCAGGTGATGCAACAGTATTTAAGTTTGAGCCAGCTGTTACTGCCCGAAGACTTAAGGCTAACAGAGTTGGCGCTGAGCCCTAGAGGCAGCTGGGAGTTAACTCTTAATGAGTCTATTCGAGTCTCAGCTGGCAGGTTCAATGCGTTCGAAAATTTGAGCCGTTTTGTGGATGTATTGAATCGTCATAGCTCTATAGATTTGAGAGAGATCGCAGCAATAGATCTGCGTTACAAGAATGGATTTGCAGTAAAGAACGTTCAATACGATTTAGTAGAGGTGGCAGCAAGGTGAAATCGGCGTTTGAATCAGTCAAGTTAACTAATCAACGGTCCCTGCGCACGGAGCGGATACGATGGATGGTTCGATGAACGAAAACGTAATTGTTGGATTAGATATTGGCACCTCCAAGATTGTCGCTATCGTCGGTGATATTAATCCGGATGGGAGTTTGAACATTGTTGGCATCGGCAGTCACCGTTCTCGCGGGCTTAAAAAAGGCACTGTGGTAAACATCGAATCCACCGTCGAGTCGATTCAGCGTGCTATCGAGGAAGCCGAGTTAATGGCAGGTTGTCAAATTCATTCTGTTTACGCCGGTATCGCCGGTAGCCACATTCGTAGCATGAACTCCCATGGCATAGTAGCTATTCGCGATGGTGAAGTTATGCGTGCAGATATCGAACGAGTCATTGACGCGGCGCAGGCAGTTGCAATCCCTGCCGATCAAAAAGTGCTTCATATTCTTCCTCAGGAATACATCATAGATTCTCAGGAGGGTGTAAAAGAGCCACTTGGCATGTCTGGTGTTCGGCTTGAGGCTAAAGTGCATTTGGTGACATGCGCAATTAATGCTGTTCAGAATATTGAAAAGTGTATTAGACGTTGTGGTTTGAAAACGGACGAAATTATTTTGGAGCAGCTAGCTTCAAGTTACGCTGTTCTAACTGAAGATGAGAAAGAGCTAGGGGTTTGCCTGGTTGATATTGGTGGTGGCACAACTGATATAGCAATTTTTACTGAGGGCGCCATTCGCCATACGGGTGTGATTCCCATTGCTGGCGATCAGGTAACGAATGATATAGCCATGGCTTTGCGGACTCCTACCGAGAACGCCGAAGAAATAAAGATCAAATATGCCTGTGCTTTAACTCAGTTAGCCAGTGCTGATGAGTCCATTAGAGTGCCAAGTGTTGGCGATCGTCCACCAAGAGAATTATCTAGGCAAGCACTGGCCGAGGTCGTAGAACCTCGCTATGACGAACTGTTTAATCTAATTCAACAGGAACTGCAGCGAAGCGGCTTCGAGAATCTTTTGGCTGCTGGCATCGTGCTAACAGGCGGCACCAGCAAAATGGAAGGCGTAGTGGAGCTGGCTGAGGAGATATTTCATGCCCCAGTTCGTATAGGCGCTCCTCAAAATGTTAAAGGTCTTGCCGATATTGTAAGAAATCCGATCTATTCTACAGGCGTTGGTTTGCTGCTGTATGGTTTAAAGCAACATCAAGAAAGAGGCGGAATAGAACCGAAGCATGAGCCTCAGATTCATTTAGTAGAAAGAGTTAAGAAATGGTTTCAAGGTAATTTTTGATAGTCAGTCAACAACCAGTATGTAAATAGAATTTAGGGATTTAAAAGGGGGCTATATGTTTGAGTTAGTCGAAAACATTCCACAAAGCGCAGTAATTAAAGTCATCGGTGTTGGTGGGGGCGGCGGCAACGCAGTTCATCACATGATTGCAAATCAGGTGAGTGGGGTAGATTTTATTTGCGCCAACACAGATGCTCAGGCGTTGAGCAATCTAAAAGCAAAAACTGTTTTGCAGCTGGGTACCAATATCACCAAAGGGTTGGGTGCCGGAGCGAACCCAGAAATTGGCCGCCAGGCAGCACTCGAAGACCGAGACGAAATTGCTGAGATTCTTGCCGGTGCAGACATGGTGTTTATCACCGCGGGTATGGGTGGAGGTACTGGGACTGGTGCAGCTCCAATTGTTGCCGAAGTCGCTCGGGAAATGGGTATTTTGACGGTTGCAGTTGTGACTCGGCCTTTCCCATTTGAGGGAAAAAAGCGCTCTGCGATCGCCGAAGAAGGTATTCGTCAGCTCACTCAGCATGTCGATTCTTTAATCACTATCCCCAACGAAAAACTGTTAGAAGTGTTGGGAAAGGACGCCTCATTATTGGATGCATTTAAAGCCGCCAATGATGTATTGCTGGGCGCTGTAAAAGGCATTGCTGATTTGATAATGCACCCAGGCATGATCAATGTTGATTTCGCAGACGTGAAAACTGTGATGTCAGAGATGGGCATGGCCATGATGGGCACTGGAACCGCGACAGGTGAGGGGCGGGCAAGAGAGGCGGCACAGGCTGCAATTCGTTCGCCTTTGTTAGAGGATATTAATCTGCAAGGTGCTCGAGGTATTCTTGTTAATATCACTGCAAGCGAAAGCCTGTCGTTGGGTGAATTTGCCGAAGTAGGCGACACCATTGAGGAGTTTGCATCCGATGACGCGACTGTTGTGGTCGGTACTGTGATTGACCCATCACTCGGTGATGAAATAAGAGTCACTGTGGTAGCAACTGGGTTGGGCGGCACTCAGGTAAGGCCAACCAAAGTTGTGGATAATACAACCTACGGCGCGCGTGCAGATTACAGTCAGTTAGATAAGCCAGCGATTATGCGAAATCGTCCGAATCAAGAAAGAACTCGGCCTCTAGCCAAAGCTGTGGGTTCCGAGAAAGATATGGACTATTTGGATATTCCTGCTTTTTTGCGGAGACAAGCCGACTAAGCAGGGCGCTTTATACGTACTCCATGTTATCGCGGTTTTTGAGACGCTAGCACAGCCAAGAGCTGAACCACAAAGGCGTGGCTTTAGCTCTAACGGCAAGATTGGAATTTGATGGCCGGATATACACACAATATGTTGGGTTGTTTAAACATTTTTGCTACTATTCTGCGCTGATAAAACGATTGTTGTGTGGCACGAGCAGAACTACGCCTGCAAGTAACCATAAATGAACCGGTCTGGTGTCTAAATACTAGGCGGTGAGGATGAAACAGGCTGAATCTGCTGTCTTATTCAGCGCAGCCCCGGGGCGCTGATAAAACTAATGCACATCGATAACTAAGGTTTGATAAAACACTTATGCTAAAACAAAGAACCCTTAAGAACGTTATCCGAGCAACTGGTGTTGGGTTGCATACCGGCGAGAAAGTCTACCTTACGTTGAGGCCCGCGCCTGCGAATACGGGCATTGTCTTCAGCAGAGTAGATCTAGACCCCGTAGTCCAGATACCTGCTATAGCCGCTAATGTCGGCGACACAACGCTTTCCACGACATTGGTTAAAGGCGATGTGAGAATTTCAACCATCGAACATCTTATGTCGGCCATGTCGGGCTTGGGCATTGACAATGCATTCGTCGACGTAAGCGCACCAGAGGTGCCAATCATGGACGGCAGCGCCGGTCCTTTCGTGTTTCTGATCCAATCAGCAGGCATCGAAGAGCAGTCAGAAGCAAAGAAATTCATCAAAATTAAGCGCACCATCAGATTAGAGCAGGGCGATAAGTCCGTTAGCCTTGAACCATTCAACGGTTTCAAAGTCAGCTATACCCTATTGTATGATCACCCGGTGTATAAGAAGTACACGAAAAGCGCGACCATCGACTTTTCTAGCACTTCATTCGTAAAAGAAGTAAGCCGGGCTCGGACGTTTGGCTTTATGCATGAATTTGAAGAACTTAGAAATAGAAACTTAGCCTTAGGCGCTAGCATGGATAATGCTATTGCGGTCGGTGATTACAAAGTCTTGAACGAGGATGGCCTGCGCTACGAAGACGAGTTCGTGAAGCACAAAATTCTTGATTCAATTGGCGACTTATACCTGCTAGGCAACAGCTTGATAGGTGAGTTTAAGGGTCATAAATCTGGACATGCTCTCAATAATGCTTTATTAAGAATGCTGGAAGTTAATAAAGATGCCTGGGAAATAGTCAGTTTTGATAATGAATCGAACGTGCCTATTTCTTACATGAAACCTGTGCTTGCGGCTTAGCTCGGCGCAATAATCCTAACCCTTTGATTTCAAAGGTATTGGGTGTTGAAGTTTCTTGCAGATGGCCCAACTATAACTAGGGTTCTAAGAAAAACGCCTTAACAATGAAACTTATTCTCGTTGACCAGCGCCATGGTCACTCTAAAACTATAGTTCTCAAAGGTTGGCTAAAAGGTCTACTTTCCTTGTGCCTGCTCGGTACGCCAGTAGCGCTTGGCTATTTGGGCTATCAATTTGCCGTTACAGGCGATTCCATCATATTCACGGAAGAAACAGCCGGCAATTGGGAACGACAACTTCGCCTGCAGTCTGATCAATTAGCTGAAATTAAACAGAATTCCGAGGAGCAGTTAGAAGCACTTACGCTGCGGCTTGCCCTCATGCAGGCCCGCTTGGTTAGGCTGGATGCGGTCGGTGAGCGAATCACTGAAATTGCAGATCTGGACCAAGGGGAATTTGATTTCAGCCAGCCAGTGGCTATCGGAGGCCCTTCCACGGGGTATTCGGAGCCCTATACAACCGCCGGCTTCGTAAATTCAGTAGACCAGTTGGAGGCTCAACTGGCCGATCGCCAGCAGCAACTTGAAATTCTTGAAGGCATGATGGCTGATCGAAAGATTCAGTCTGATGTGTTTATCGCCGGCAGGCCTATAGAGAAAGGCTGGATTGCGTCTAGGTTTGGCAAACGGCCGGACCCATTTACAGGCCGCCTCACCTTTCACGGTGGCATAGATTTCACAACAGGTAAGTCGGGCGCCGAGATAAATACGGTTGCTGCGGGCGTCGTCACTTGGTCTGGCCCGCGCTCTGGCTACGGCCTTATGGTTGAGGTAAACCACGGCAGCGGATTTACTACTCGTTATGCCCATGCTGAGAAGCTGTTTGTAGAAGTTGGCGACGTTGTTAATCGAGGCCAAAATATCGCGTTAGTTGGCTCAACTGGCCGCTCGACAGGGCCCCATGTACATTTTGAAGTTTATAAAAACGGCAGAGTTGTCGATCCTGCTGCGTATATTCACCGTACCGTCCGCTAGTTTCATTCCCTATTATTTTATCTTACCGTATGCGCAGCGGCTCCTAGCTGCGTGTTTTACCTAACTTATGAAAACTAAAAGCTCTCTTAAATGAAACTACTCAACGCTATTTTCGGAACTAGTAATTCTAGAAAACTAAAAAAACTGCAGTTAACCGTTAAAGTGGTTAACGGCTTTGAAACTGCCTTGCAAGGTTTGGATGATTCCCAGCTTAAGCAAAAATCTGATGAGCTCAAGCAGCAGCTGAGCCAAGGCAAGGCATTGGATGACATCCTGCCCGAAGCATTTGCGGTTGCCCGCGAGGCCAGTGTTCGGGTTATGGGAATGCGCCATTTTGATGTGCAGCTTATCGGCGGAATGGTGTTGCACCAAGGTGGTATTTCGGAAATGCGTACCGGTGAGGGTAAGACCCTGATGGCAACCCTGCCTGCCTATCTGAATGGCCTAAGTGGTGACGGTGTTCATGTGGTTACGGTTAATGAATACCTAGCTGAGCGTGACGCTAACTGGATGCGCCCGCTGTATGAATTTTTGGGGCTGAGTGTCGGTATCATCAAGTCTGGGCAATCTCCTGCAGATAAAAAAGCGGCTTATCAATGCGACATTACCTACGGCACGAACAATGAATTTGGCTTCGATTATCTGCGTGACAACATGGCGTTTAGGCTTGACGACAAGATGCAGGCAAAGCTCAATTTTGCCATTGTCGATGAAGTTGACTCAATCTTAATTGACGAAGCCAGAACGCCTTTGATTATTTCAGGTGCCGCTGAAAATAGCTCTGAGATGTATATTGCCATTAACAATCTGATTCCCAAGCTCGAGTTAGGGGTGAAAGAAGAAAAGTCCAAAATGGAAATGATGGACAAAAACTATATCCCCGAGGAAAACGGCCACTTCACGGTGGACGAGAAAAGCCGGCAAGTTGAGCTGACTGAGGCGGGTCATGAATTTGTCGAAAGCCTGTTAATTGAAAAGAAGCTGCTTGCTGAAGGCGAGTCGCTTTATGCGGCAACCAATCTGTCGCTACTTCATCACGTTCATGCTGCGCTTAAAGCACATCATCTGTTTAAGAAAGACGTTGAGTATATACTTCAAGATAGCAAAATCGTCCTAATTGATGAGCACACTGGCCGCACCATGGAAGGCCGCCGGCTTTCAGAAGGCCTGCACCAAGCGTTGGAAGCGAAAGAAAAGCTTGAGATTCAATCCGAAAGCCAAACCTTGGCCTCAACAACCTTTCAAAATTACTTTCGGCTTTACAACAATTTATCTGGAATGACGGGTACAGC
>JBLGBD010000081.1:0-13906 GCA_047617585.1 Pseudohongiellaceae bacterium
AAACCGACAGCCTATCGTTTCTTGGTTCTGTGTAACTAAGCCAACTTAGTCCAGTTCTTTTCAGGCACGTTGCGAGTAATGTTCGGCGTCTGTTCGGCGATTTGAAACCGACAGCCTATCGTTTCTTGGTTCTGTGTAACTAAGCCAACTTAGTCCAGTTCTTTTCAGGCACGTTGCGAGTAATGTTCGGCGTCTGTTCGGCGATTTGAAACCGACAGCCTATCGTTTTTTGGTTCTGTGTAACTAAACCAACATAGTCCAGTTCTTTTCAGACACGTTGCGAGTAATGTTCTGCGCTTGTTCGGCGATTAAAAGCTCAGCAACCAAATCGCTGCATTTTTACGCTGATTCAAAGCGCTAAGCCTTAGCAATCAGCTCTCGGGCTATGACCTTCAGCGCTAAGGTCTCTTCTGCGCCTTCAAAAATTGACAGCACCCGTGCATCCACAAAATAGCGGCTAACGTCACTCTCCTCCGCATAACCCATACCGCCGTGGAGCTGCAGCGCCTCTCTACTCACCCATTCCGCTGCCCGGCAGGAAAACAGTTTCACTAAACTCGCCTCCATTTGCCCCTGCCCAGCGTCCATAAGTCTGGCTACAGCATAGCTAAATTGTCGTGATGCTGTGATTGTGGCCAGCATTTTAGCAAGCTTTACCTGACTTAGCTGATAATCAGCCACAGATTTACCAAATACCTTGCGATCTTTCGAATAGCTTAACGCTTTCTCAAACGCCGCCTGCATCAAGCCAGTAGCCCTTGCTGCCGTCTGAATTCGGCCGCCGGCAAACCCGGACATTGTGAAGTAAAAGCCTTTGCCTTCGCCTGCTGATTCGCCGACTAAATTTTCCTTTGGCACAAAGAAGTCTTCAAAAAAGAGATCATAAGAGTGCATACCCCGGTAGCCCAAGGTAGCAATCGCTTTTCCCGATAGAGTGCCGCCGCCATCTTGGCTATAGGTAAACTGGTGGCCTGCATAGGAAGGTTTCTCAACCAGAAATAAGCTTAAGCCTTTGTAGCCCAAACTCATGTCGGGGTTAGTTCTGGCCAATACTACCAATAGTTCAGACTTGCCTGCGAAGGTACACCAAGTTTTGCTGCCGTTGAGAAGCCAGCCATTTCCTGTGGCTGTTGCCTTTAATGCTACGGCGGCAACATCAGAGCCTGTATTGGGCTCAGTGATAGAAATCGCACACAGGGTCTTTCCCGTCGCTAAGCGGGGCAACCATTTCTCCTGCTGCGCCTGCGTGCCACCACTAAGTAAAGCTCTTGCAGCGATTTCTGGCCGAGTAATTAAACTACCCGCCGCACCTAAAGAGCCGCGGGACAATTCTTCAGTCACTACGATCATCCCGAGACTGTCGGGTTTGTCGTCGGGCTGCAGCCCGCCAAAGCGTTCTGGAATGCAAGTACCAAAGCAACCGAGTTCAGCAGCAGGAACTAAGATGGCATCGGGTATATCCAAATCACGGCGATGAATCTCTTCTGCAAGTGGGGCCACTACTTCATTGGTGAAGCGATAGAAACTTTCTTTCACCAATTGTTTGTCTTCATCCAGTTGAGAAGGCAGCCTAACTTGATCAGTCGCCGCTATCTCTTTACCTACATTGGCAATAAATATCGCGCTCAGACAGTCATTCATTAATGACTCGTAGTCTGTATCTAATTGCAGCGAAACCAGTTTGCTACGCGGGACTCCAAATTCTATAGCTCTTTCAATAAATCGATTGAGCACGGTTTTTAGAGTATCCGCACAAAAGACAAGGACCGTTGCTTTTGCCAAGGCGTTTCCACCAAGCTGCTTGCCATAATCGACACAGGCGTTGACGGCGGCAAGATCTGCTGCAATAAACGCTAAGTCGAAACTAGCAAGCTGATGCTGGTCTAACAATTCGCTATCGAGTCGTCCATCAACCAAACATTGCGTCTTGATAGTTGCTGCCGCGCTGGCGGCATGCTGATTTAGTTCCTGGCAAAGTCGGCAGATCACATCAAAGCGTTCATGTTCAGGCAAGTGTCCCGCTGCCTTGGTAACTACATCCATTATTCTAAGAATCCTTTATCGATAGGGGCCAACGATGGAAATGCTGCAAATATTCTGATGAGGAAACCCACCTAGATTGTGGCTCAAACCAAGCTTCGGATTGGACAATTGTCTCGCCCCTGCCTTGCCCTGAAACTGCAAATAATTTTCGTAAAGCATTCTAAGTCCAGATGCCCCAATTGGATGGCCAAAGCATTTAAGCCCACCGTCAATTTGACAAGGATTAGAGCCGTCGGCATCGAACCTGCCATCTAGCACATCTTTAATGGCAGCACCCTCTTGCGCCAGCTGAAGATCTTCCATTGTTACCAGCTCAGTGATTGAGAAACAATCATGTACTTCGGTCATGGTTATTTCGGCTTTAGGGTTTTTGACGCCGGCTTCATCGTAAGCGCGTTGCGCTGCGATTCTGGTTGTTTTTAGGTACGAACCGTCCCAGCTTTTATGTCCGGCCTCAGAACCGTTAGATACTGCTAACTGAAGCGCTTTGACTGAGACCAAGTTCTCTTTACCGAGACTTTTGGCAATTTCAGGTGTGGTGACAATCGCGCAGGCCGCCCCATCACTAACACCGCAGCAATCAAACAGGCCAATAGGCTCTGCAATGAAAGGCGCGTTCATGGCTTGTTCTATAGTAATCTCGCGCTGCAGATGAGCTTTTGGGTTCTTGACGCCGTTAGCATGACTCTTCACCGAGACATGAGCCATCGCCCGTTTTAAATCCTGCTTGTTCAACCTGTGCTTCGCCTGATAGCCCGTCGCCAACTGCGCGAATGCACCCGGGGCTGATAGATTTGGCCAGTACATATCGTTTTCCACACCGCGGGAGCGCTGGGGCAGACCGCCATAGCCGGTGTCTTTAAGTTTCTCAACCCCTAAAGCAAGGGCTATGTCACACGCACCCGATGCGACTGCATACACCGCGCCTCGAAAGGCTTCTGTACCTGTGGCGCACATGTTTTCCACTTTCGTCACAGGGATGTAATTCAGTCTCAGCGCTATGGACAATGGCATTGCGCTCGAGCCTACATTGAACGAATCTATTCCAGCACCAAACCAAGCGGCTTCGATCTGATCTTTTTCGATACCCGCGTCCAATAGGCATTCTTCGAACGCTTCCACCATGAGATCCGATGGGCTCGATTCCCAACGCTCGCCAAATTTACTGCAGCCCATGCCAAGGATGACAACTTTGTCTTTAATACCGCTAGCCATTTGAATTCCTCTTCATAACTCAATGTTAATAGTTAACCAGTAATTACTGCCTTCCAGAAATACTTAACAAAGCCGCGCTGTGCATCAAAACCTTTGATCCTAAAGTGCACAGAGACTTTGGCACCCGAATCAATTTTACCCTCTTCAACGTCGGTAAAATCCATCATCAGTTTGCCACCACCGTCGAATTGCACCATGCCAAAATACGCAGGCGGGTTCCAATCGAATGTCAGCTGATCTGCCGTCCACGACATCACGGTGCCGGTTGCATTAGAAAACGGCTGCTCATCTTGACTATCGAGCTTTTGGCATTGTGGGTTTACACAATACTTTTCTCGGGGGATTTGTAGCGTGCCGCAGTCGCGGCATTTGCCACCGATAAACCCGTTGAGCAGATCTTTGCGTCGATTAAAACCTGACAAATAAGTTTGCTTGTCCGCTTCGCCGCGCTTGCCGATATCTCTCTCGATCAAATTGTTGAAGCTAAGAAATTTGTTGTAATTGATTTCGCTTCGTCTTGAATCTAACGCACCTTTGTAGCCTAATTTTGGCGCTACGTTTTTAATCTCGTTGGTAACTCGGAACGCTAGCGCATCGCAGCCCTGGCCAAACCCAACAGCAAGGATAACCTCGCCAGGGCTGGCTCGCTCCAGCGCTGCGCACAAAAGCAAAATAGGTTGAGCCACACCAGCCACGCCCACTTGTGCAATACCGTTGTCTACAACGGCAACTGCGCTTATACCTAATTTCTTTGCTACAGCTGCGGGGGTTCGCGCTTGATCGGTAGGAAACACGAAATAGTTGATATCGGCGCTTGCAAGCTCACAGCGCTTTAACAATCTAGCAATGACTTCTGGCACTATTTTCATAAAGCCTTCGTCTCTTACCCAGCGCTCTTCCCAATCGTAGTTGAAGCTCGAGTCTTCTGAGCGGTAGTGATCAATGAAATCTACCGCCACACTTTCACCCCCAAGGTACTCGGCAATAACCTTGTTTGAGCCTATCGCTAAGGATGCGGCACCATCCCCCCACAACATTTCAGCTCTAGAGCCTGCCTTAGTTCGGCGATGCTCTGAGGCTATGAGCAGCGAGTTGGTCAGCGTGCTGCCTTCTAAAAGCGCCTGCAGCGCTGAGGTTGCGGCTCGCTGCGAGGCGCTCACATCCATGGTTCGAATATACGGGCTAAGGTTAATTGCTTCGCGTACTACTACTGAGTTTTGCCGATCTAGAAAAGGCAGCGTGGTAGATGCTAGATAGAGCGCATCAACACTGTTTGTGCTAAGAGATGAAAGGCAGTCTTTGCCAGCTTCAACAGCCATGGTGATAGTGTCTTCATCCCAATTGCAAATGCTGCGCTCGCCCGTAGCTAATGCGTTTAAGCCGGCGTCAAACCATGCATTGGCCTGTGCCATCACTTGTTTTTGTAGACGCCCTTTCGGTATGTACACGCCGAACCCTGTTATCCCAATCATCTTCGGCCTCTACTGAATGTTATCTAAACTGCTGTTTAAATTGTGCGGCCAATGACCATCTTCATAATTTCGGATGAGCCGCCATATATCCGCCGCACTCTGGAATCGACGAACAGGCGAGAGATGGGGTACTCCCGCATATAGCCATAGCCGCCGAAAAACTGCAGGCAATCATCAACGATTTTGTTTCCCGTCTCAGTAGTCCACAGTTTGGCCATGGCGCCTTCTTCCGGCGTTAGGGTAGCTTCGTTTATTTTACCTAAGCATTGATCCAGGTAGGCCCAGCCAACCGCCAAACTTGTTTTCATCTCTGCCATTTTGAACTGAGTGTTTTGAAATTCTAGTAGCTTTTTACCAAAGGCGTTGCGCTCTTTCACATAGTCCGTGGTTAATTCGAAGGCCCGCTGGGCTTCGGCAAAGGCGCGGCAAGCAATGGTGATTCGCTCACGAGGCAGCTCATTCATTAACACAGCGAATCCGCCACCTTCTAAACCTAATAGATTAGTCGCAGGAACCCGGACATCAGAAAAAAACATCTCTGAGGTGTCCGCCGCCTTCTGACCTATCTTGTCGAGATTACGGCCCCGCTGAAACCCTTCTGAATTTGTCTCGACGATGATTAGACTAATGCCGCGGGCGCCAGCGCTTGGGTTGGTGGTACAGGCCAATAAGACGAAATCACAATTTTGACCATTGGTGATAAATGTTTTTTGACCATTGATAACATAGTCATCGCCATCTTTAATCGCAGTGGTACGAATCGCCTTAAGATCGCTGCCACAACCCGGTTCAGTCATGCCAATTGCGGCTATGGATTCCCCGGTTGCCAATGGCGGCAGCCAGCGCTGTTTTTGCGCTTCACTCCCGCAATTTAGCAGATAGTAGGCAACGATATCCGACGACACCGAAAAACCCACACTAGCCCCTCCGATTGCGAAGCCCACCTCTTCAGAGAGCACCATATTGTATAGAAAATCCGCGCCCGCTCCGCCGTATTGCTCGGGCACACCACAGCAATGAAAACCAAGTGCACCTGCTTTTAGCCAAAATTCCTTAGGCACCACGCCGTCAGTTTCCCACTGCTCAATATTGGGCTCAAGCTCCTTCGAGAAAAACCGTCGAGCGTTGGCGCGAAACAACTCATGATCAGAATTAAAAATAGCGCGATTGTGCATAAATAAAGAGACTCGATGAACCCATAGACGGAAAAACAGGTCTTCGATTCTAGATCAATTACCGCTTAAAAGCGAAAACCCAAGCCTGAGACACAAGCGCCTATCGCGTGTAGACTAGCGCTCTATTCCTTTAGTTATAGAATCATGCCAAAAAATATACCACCCAAAATGCTTCGATGTTTCATTGGCATCAAGTTTCCACTGTTAAAGCAAATAGATCCTCTGCTAAAAGCCCTCGGCAGGCCAGATACCGACAGCGCTGTAAAACTGCGAATTACTCCGCCGAAAAATTTGCACTTGACCCTTAAGTTTCTTGGCGCTGTTGATACCGCACACGAAGCAGAGCTATCTGCGGCTCTGGCAGCTGTTGCCGCTGAGAATACCGAGTTTCGGCTAAACTGCAGTGGGATTGGGTTTTTTAAAGACTCCCTGTGGCTTGGGATTCAACCCAATAATGCCCTACTAGATCTTGTAGGCAAACTCAATGAGTCGCTGGCAACTTTAGGTTTTCAGGCTGAAACGAAACCCTATACACCGCATATCACCGTTGCTAGATTTGGTGTCTTGGCCAAACCAAAACTACAGAAGATTGCAGAGCGTTTCGAAAACAAGGGATGGGGAGAGATAAAGGTTAACAAGTTTCACCTTTATCGATCCGAGACAATGCCCGAAGGCGCTATGTACTACATCATGAACAAGTACGAACTTGCTAGCCCTCAGCCGCCGCTTGGAAAATAAGTTATCTGCCTTTAGGGTTGAGTAGCGAGGTAAGAGTATGGTCTTCCCACCTGCCATTGATATGCAGATAGTCCCGCGCCAACCCTTCACGCTCAAAACCAAGACTTGCCAATAGCCCAGCAGAGCGCTCATTCTCGGGCATGTAATTGGCCATTATACGGTTCAGATTCATGTCATTGAAGGCATAATCGATCGCATGGGAGGCAATTTTTTTCATATACCCTTGGCCTTCATAGCGCTGGGCACAAGAGTAGCCCATGTGGCAGGCCAGAAAAACGCCGCGGACAACATTGCTCAACGAGCAGGTACCTATAATGTGAGATTCCTCCGTATCGGTGCCTATAAAATGCATCGCACAGTGGTTTTTCATCTCCTGTTCGCGCATTTCCAATCGTCGTCGCCACGCTTCAATTGTATGGTGGCCATACGGCACAGCCGGACTCCAACGCAGTAAGTGGGCTTCATTCACCCCATAGTAGTTGGCCAAAATTGCCGCATGCTCTGGCTTGGTTATAATAACCTTCAAGTGAATCGCCTTGAGCTAGTCAAAATTTTTGTAACATCAATAAAGTGGCTTCGTTCTTATGCAAAAACTGTTGTACCGGTTGCCACCCAAGACCTGCGTAAAGACCACCGTCCAGTGAAGAGGTTTGCAAGTATAGGTGGGGCAAACCGCGCTGCTTAGCGTTGCTAATAATTTCTCGACTAAGCTGCGCAGCGTAGCCGTTACCTCTAAATTCTTCAGCAACGAATACGCTTCCCAACCAATACTGACAGTTTGGGTAGACTTCTTCCAGTTCCTGTAGTTTTAGCGCAGCCGTCCCTATAGGTGTGCTGCCTTCGAATGCAATTAATAAAAGCGGTAATTTGTCTTCACTCATTGAGCCAACTAATTGCCGCTCAAACTTTTCAAGATCAGAGCCCATTCGATCTGCCCATACGCTGCTCCACCAATGAACTATAGTGCGAGAAAACTCTGGGCATTGAAAAAGTGTTTTAAAGTGCAGTGGCATAATTGGGCAGTACAGCTCTAATGAGAGCTGAAGTTTAATCTGTACCGCCCAGAATTTGAAGAGAACATCGCCCCCTCGTTGGGTCAAAGGTAGCGATGAAACCATCACGGCTGGCCCTAGCGCCGCTGAGTAATAGCCGCGTCGACCAAGGTTGTGAAATTCTCTCTGAAGCCGCCCCCGCTAGAGGGTGAGACCTGTCCCATAATAACGGTAATCATCTGCTGTGATGGATCAATAAAGAAACGTGTTGCGGTTGATCCATCCCACCAGATGGTCCCTTCACTTACCGGAAATGAATAAGCACTAGGGTCCATCACAAGATTGAATCCGCCTAGAGTCCAACCAGACCCCACCCAGTAACCGCGGTTGCCAATTGGCATGGCAGCCGTCGGTACAGCATTTTGATAAATCAGATCAGCTGTTTCAGGTTTCAGCAGTTGGTTGCCGTTGAATGTGCCCCGATTGAGAATCATCTGTGAAAAATTGGCAAAGTCCATGGCTGATGAAAGCAAACCGACACCGCCTTCTATCAGCGTAGGTCTTTGAGTAAAGGGCACTGATTCGATTTCATAGGGCACTAACTTGCCATCAGTGGGCCGGTATAGTTGAGCGAGCCTATTGGCATTTTCCCCCTCAGCCCAAAACAGTGTGCTGTTCATTGCCAGTGGCGCAAACACATTTTCATTGAGATAGGTTTCAAAATCCTGGCCTGACCAAATCTCTACCAGTTTGCCTAATATCGTCGCATGAATGCCGTAGCGAAATTCAGTGCCTGGATCTTGGAACAATGGAATTGCAGCTGCGTTAGCTACCATCTGATCGAGAGTAATGGAGCGCTCTCGCACCTTGTTTTCGGTATAAAGTTTTGAACTTCGACTGCCTAAACCCGAGGTATGGGTCAATAGTTGGGCGATGGTAATATCGCCAACTCGGGGCCGAGTGGCATTGATGTCGGTGCTATCAGGGTCTAGCAGAACAGCTTGGCTCGCAAATTGAGGTAGAAATTTTTGGATCGGATCATCAAGATTAAATTTACCTTGTTCATAGAGCTGTAGCACAGCAACACTGGTTATCTCCCGCGTCATAGAATAAATACGGAAAATAGCGTCCTCACGCATTGCTAGGTTTTTCTCTAAGTCGAGTTTGCCCAGCGCCTCGAAATAAACCAGCTTGCCATCCCTGAGTACAGCAGCCACGACCCCTGGAATATCTCCATCATCGATATGCTGCTGCAGTGCCGCGGTGACTTTTTGCAAACCGGCGGAAGACATCCCGACGCTTTCAGGCGACGCCGATTGAATATCTTGCGCGCCAGCGCTCATGGAGGCAATTAAACCAGTAGCAATGACTGGCAGGAAAAGACGAGTTACAAGCATAGTTAGGTCCTGTGGAAAATCATGGCAGGACGCTAACGGTTTTACTTCAGATTGTCTACGGTCTCAGGTCAATAACACTTTCGGGCGAGACTAAAATCAGCTTCTTTTTGATAGATTTGTGCGCGGTTGCTACTGCATAGGCCCTGCTGCACCGTAGCTTGTACGCTGATCTTTTTGTTTTGCGAGGTCCCCCAGCATCTGCTGGCGGCTATGGATCATTGTCTTATAGCTTTGTACTGACGAAACAACGTCTTGGGCTGGCGACAGGTCTAAGCCATCGAGCTTGCTTTGCAATTGCGCTATCTCGTGAATGAGCTTGTCTCTCACTACGTGAGTATTTTGGAAATTGGGTGCGATATGAGTTCGCGGCCTTCGCACGTTACGTAACATAGTCATTCCTTGTGTCTAGCAATCAACAGCCCGGGCGGGCGTTCCATGTCAATTCAGACCGCAGCGGGGCCTGATGACTAACCTAAGCATAGACAACAATTGGAAATATGAAACAGTGATATTGGCCTTTACCAACTAAGCCAGTGCTTTGCCTACCAGGCTAGGCCAATCAAAAGAAGGGTCCCCATATCCTATGAAGCTGGGGTTAAGCAGCGAGTCTTTTTGATTGTAACGAAGCGGTTTGAAGTTTAGGTCGACCAATTCGCCCCCTGCTGCCCGCAGTATTGCATGGGCCGCACCGGTGTCCCACTCAGAAGTTGGCCCCAATCGAGGATAGATATCTGCAGCGCCTTCTGCGAGCAAACACATCTTAAGAGAGCTCCCCATACTAACTACTTCTGGCTCACCGTGTTGTGACCCGATGTATGCAAGCAGCTTGTCGACCTCTGCCCCCCGGTGGTGTCTGCTGGCCACAACCCGAATTGGACGCACTAGCTGGCGACTTTTGATGGCTACAGCGTCATTGCCTGCCAATCGTTTGCTGGCACCAGCGCCCGCCTGGCCTAAATAAGTGATCCCAAGCACTGGCACATGAACCACTCCAAATACAGGCTCACCGTCCTTAATCAGAGCAATGTTGACACTAAACTCACCGTTACGACTGATGAATTCTTTGGTTCCATCCAACGGGTCCACTAGCCAGTACAGCGACCACCGCCGGCGCAGCTCATAGTCAATGGCGGTAGATTCCTCGGATAAAATTGGGATATCGGGGTAAAGCTCGGTCAACCCATCAACTATTGAGTCGTGGGCTCGGCGATCTGCTTCGGTTATTGGCGAGTCATCGGCTTTGAGCTCAACCTCAATACTGTGGTTAGCATGATAGACATCGAGGATTTCGGCACCCGCCTGAATCGCTATTGTCTCAATAGCTTTTAGATCTAGCTCTTGCATCATTTTCCCTTACAATAGCTGCCACAGGGTGTTGCTCGCGGCCAGTTTAAATCAAGTCTGGGATGTTGCACGACCCCATCTGCAATGCCAAGCATTTTGGAGAAGCTAATGCCGCCATGGTCTGCGATAGACACGATTATGTTTGATATGGATGGAACCCTATTAGACCTCCACTTCGATAACTATTTTTGGCAAACCCTGGTGCCGCAGATGTATGCCAAAGAGCACGGCATTCCGGAGCAGCAGGCGTTTGAGTTAGTGAAATTCAAGAATGATGAGGCTCGGGGCTCGCTCGAATGGTATTGCCTAGATTATTGGGCGGATGAGTTGAAGCTCAACATTAAACTATTGAAAAACACCATAACCCATAAGATCAACCTGCGGCCAAATGTAGAAAAACTGCTGCAGCAGCTGCGCCTAGATAAAAAACGCATGCTATTGATTACCAATGCCCACCCACATAGCCTTGAACTAAAAATGCAACACACGGGACTCAATAGCCTGTTTCACGACTGCATCAGTTCTCATTCTTTGCGCTTAGCCAAAGAGCATCATGGCTTCTGGGAGAAACTGCAGCAACACTTTCCCTATGACCCTAGCCGCACGCTTTTATTCGACGATTCCTTGCCGGTGCTGCGTCAGGCCCAGCGGGAAGGCATTAAATACTTATATGCAATCCACCAACCAGACAGTCAAAGACCTGGCTTAGCTCAAGAAGAGTTTCCCCAGGTTTTAGATTTCGATGAAATTATGCCCCCAAGGGCTTAAACTAAACCCACTATGACCGCACAGTCAAAACCTGATAAATCAACAAACGAATTCTCGCGGCTGCGAATCGACAAATGGTTGTGGGCGGCTAGGTTTTATAAGACCCGCGCCCTAGCCAAACAGGCGATTGAAGGGGGCAAAGTTCACTGTGATGGCCAAAAGGTAAAGGCCAGCAAAGAGATCGAGGTGGGTACTAAAATCCAATTACGTCAAGGCGTTGACGAAAAAACTGTGGTTGTAGCCTCCCTCACCGATAAGCGCCGCGGCGCTCCCCAAGCCCAAACCCTCTATGAAGAAACACCCGAGAGCCTAAAAGCAAGGGTTGAAATGGCACAGCAGCGCAAAAGCGAGGCAACCTCGTGGACATCCGATGGCAAGCCTAACAAAAAGCAGCGGCGAGACATTCAGCGCTTTAAATACTCAGACTAAGCCAAGTGAAACGACTTAATTTCAGTGTTAGCGCTGCTAACCGATATTTGCAATAATGCCGCTTCCAAAACCAGCCGTGTGCGATGTCGCGCAATCGCTGTATCAATTCCGCAAGGAATCAGACCATTGGGGGTCAATTTGGTTACGCTATTCACTGATTCACTTGCCCACTATTCCCTGCCGGAATTTGACCCTTCATGGAGAGCTATTAAACGGGGCATTGAAAAAGAAAGCCTGCGAATTTCGCCAACTGGCGACATCTCTACCAAGACGCACCCGGCCGCTTTAGGTTCAGCTCTAAAAAACCCATTCGTCACTACAGATTTTTCTGAAGCCCTGCTCGAGTTCATAACCCCAGCTTACGAGGACATTGATGAGTGCTTGAAGGTGTTAGAAAACACCCACCGCTTCACCATTCAAAATCTCAGTGACAACGAATTACTCTGGGTCGCCAGTATGCCCTGCCCTTTGGGAGACGAGCTTGATATTCCCATCGCGCAATACGGCAGCTCCAATGTTGGTAAGCTTAAGACTCTCTATCGTCACGGCCTTAGCAATCGCTACGGACGATTGATGCAGGTGATCGCTGGCATTCACTATAATTTTTCGATGCCTAAAGATTTTTGGGCGCCTTATCAGAAAATATGCGGAGACAATGGCAGCCTGCAAGATTTTGTGACGCAAAAATACCTCCACCTGATACGAAATTTTCACCGTAATTCTTGGCTACTGATCTATTTGTTCGGAGCATCTCCTGCGGCATGTAAATGCTTCGTTCAAGGCAGAGAACATAATCTGCAAGAACTTGATAGCGGCAGTTTATTCCTGCCCAATGCAACCTGCTTGCGGATGGGGAATCTAGGCTATAAGAGCGATGCTCAAAAATCACTTTTTGTCTGTTATAACGAACTAGACACCTATGCCGAGTGTCTATCAGATGCGATGCACACCCCTTACCCTGAATATGAAACTCTTGGTCAAAAAAGAGATGGCGAGTATCTTCAGCTCAACACTAACCTCTTACAGCTGGAAAATGAGTTTTATAGCACTATCCGCCCGAAGCGAGTAGTGCAGTCAGGTGAACGACCGCTAGATGCTTTAACTAGCAAAGGTATAGAGTATGTCGAAGTTCGCTTACTCGATTTAAATCCCTACTTGCCTTTAGGAATCGATGCTCAGCAAACCCGCTTTTTAGATGCTTTCCTACTGCATTGCCTTCTCGATGAAAGCCCGCACTGTGATGAGCGCGAGTTTTTCGAAGTCTCTCAAAACATCACCAAGGTAGTGGAGAATGGCAGAGATCCAAATCTTGAATTAATTAAGGCATCGAAGCCTCATAAGTTGGTTGACTGGGCGCAAGAGTTATTGGATGGGGTCGCGTTTTCATCCGCCCTGCTTGATGGTGATGATTCTAATCTACACGAAGAAAGCAGATTGGCACAGCTAGCCAAGCTGAGAGACCCGAGCTTAACCCCCTCAGGCATGATGCTTAATGATATGCAGAAAAATGGGCAGTCTTTCTTCAAATTTTCAATGCAGCAGTCGAAAGTCCAGCAAGAATATTTGAGTGAAGGTGGGATTGATCAGCAGGCTAAAACCCTAATGGAAAAAACTGCAAAAGACTCCATTATTGAGCAGGCATCCATTGAAGCGGCCGACACCATGGACTTTGATGAATACCTCAGACGTTGGAACCAAACCTAAGCTAGCTGTCATCTTATAGTGTTGATGTTGAGTTTTAACTGCCGATTCCTATTGCCGGACCTCTATTGTCGGCTTCTCATTGCTGGACAATAAAGTCAGTGAAATAGAGATCTTCTATCTTTTGATTGCCCTGCCGCTCGAGGGATGCCATCACATTGCGGACTTCTTGCAAGGCCTCTCGGCGTAGCGTCTCTCTTCCCACTGTCGAGGTGAGATTTTCCTCGGCCTGAGAGCTGAAAAGGATAACCAGCGAATTCTGTATAGACGGCAGGTGATGCATAACCACTTCTGCGCTGTCTGACATGACCTTCAAAGATACTCTCGCCTTTAAATACTTGAGCCTCGCCCCTTCGTCATAGTTGGTAACAAAGCTGGGGGTAATATCGACATACACACTTGGGGTAGCCTCTTGGGCCGCGGCAGCGCCTAACCAAAGCAGGACAACAAGACCGAGGGTTTTTCTTAACATGTCCGGGCACTCCAGAAGGACTCACTTAGGCTAACTCCCAATATCTGGAGTTGTTTCCATAAATAAGTGTAGCAGCAATAACGCTCCTCGCCTGAGCTTTGCTGCAGCGCAGAATACCTCCGCGCAAAGAAAAACGGATCAAGACAATTGCCAGTTCTTA
>JBLGBD010000082.1:0-13822 GCA_047617585.1 Pseudohongiellaceae bacterium
TTGCTTCAAGCCTCACAGGGTGAGTAAAGACTGTCTTATTGCATGATGGGGAATCCCAACAAAACTGAAATTCCAGTTCAAACTCGCACTGAGGTTATCCAGTTTTTTCCGATAATTCAAACAAAGCGAAGCAGGGCTGAGGTGAAGTTACTTTTTGTTGCAACTGCAACCGGTAATTGGAATGGACTACAGAGAAGCGGCGACTCATTGCGGATTCCACTGCCACAAAATTCTATGGGTTGAATCTGCCAATCAAAGACAGCTAGATACAAGCTTGATGATCAGGGCGGCCTGACGGACACCCTGAACTGGGCTAGCGAACAGCTGCTTGTTAAAAGCAGATTCACTAATTCTCAAGGGAATAGCTGAGCCAGTTGCTCTTTGGCTGAGTCGCTGGCCATGTGATTGAGATTGCCAATGATTTCGGCAAGACTTATTGCCTGCTCCGACGCGCTGGAGTCTCCGGCTATGGCTTCCATGGCACCTTTGCCTTCTTCGTTAGCAGAGTGCTCGATGTTCGCAACCGTGTCGGCCATCATCCGTACTTCAGAGGAAACGTCGCTATTGGCGATTATCGCGTCCAATGTGGCGAAATGATCGTCATTAGGAAAATGGTTGAGGGTGGCTACTATGCCAGCGATTTGCTTCATCGCGGCGCTGTCAGTCTCGCTTTGTGCGGCTGCGAAGTGTGAAAATAGGCTAAATGCGACGATTGCTAGCAGAGTCTTTATTTGGAGCTTTGACATAGGCATGGTCTCTTGAAACGGAAAGGATTTAATTAGAAAGCAGAAGTCTATCTCAGTAGTTTGCGAATAAATAGCGATGCAGAGGTCTCAACCCTAAGGGCTTAGATCTTATTTGAAAAGGGCTTAGATCTTATTTGAGTTTCAAAAATGCCGTCGTCAGCAGCGCTTTTTCGTTTCATCGCAGCGGAAACTGGCCGTTGTCTCCTAGCTTGGGTTAGTTAAGACTGGGTTAAGGTTCTGCGGCACAGAATCAGCGTGTAGAGAGGGACCGCTGTAGTTACAAAAAATTACAAAAAGTTGGCCGGAGATAACCCACTAAGCGATTGATATTATTCTTAGTTTCCTAACGCCCAAGTCTTTGTGGGCTTGCTTGTAGGACATAGATTGCTTATTCTCCCAAGTCCCCAGTACTCGGCTACTTTCACCCTTTAAAGTGCCGCTTCGCGTAACTTGGGAGGCCGAACAACGAAGAAACCTCGTTTGAAGGGTGAGCGCAGTTCAAAGACTTAATTAGTAAGCGGAGAGTTTTAGATGATAACAACAAAAAGATTGATTTCGTCACTCATCATCAGTGCTGGTGCTCTTATTACAGCAACGGCGGTATTGGGCCAGTCTGGCACCGATGTGTATGCCGGTGACTGGCCAGAATATGGTGGCAACATGGGAGCCCAGCGCTATTCACCGCTGGACCAAATTAATGCCGAGAACGTGGCTTCATTGGAGATCGCATGGCGGTTCTCTACGGCTAATTTTGGGCCGACCCCTGAATCAAACGCGACTTTTACGCCTTTAGAGATAGACGGCGTATTGTATGCAACCTTAGGTGCAACCAGAAACGTTGCTGCATTGGATGCCACAACTGGGCAAATGCTTTGGCTTTGGCGACCTCAAGAAGGCGAAAGATTTGATAACGCGCCGAGAAAAGGCTCTGGTCGTGGACTTTCATTTTGGCGCAGCGGTGACGAAAAACGCATCCTAGTCGTCACTCCAGGTTTCTATTTGGTGTCGCTGGATGCAGAAACCGGAATAGAAGATCCTAGTTTTGGAGTGAACGGCCGAGTGGATATGTTTGAAGGCTTGCGCCTGGGACAGGGTCGTGAAGATTTGGACATCGGTTCTTCTATGCCTCCATTTGTCATGAATGATGTTGTAGTTGTGGGTCCTGCTCATAAAGTGTCAATGCGTCCACCTTCAAAGTACAACGTGAAAGGCGATGTGCGCGGTTATGATGCTCGCACTGGAGACTTGCTATGGACTTTCCGAACTATCCCTCAACAGGGCGAAGTAGGCATTGAGACATGGCTTGGCGATGGTGCTGAAATCTCAGGCAATGCAGGGGTTTGGGCCCCAATGTCAGGTGACCCAGAATTAGGACATGTGTATTTGCCGGTCGAGTCAGCAACAGGCGATCGTTATGGCGGAGACCGCCCGGGCGACAATTTGTTTGCGAACTCTTTAGTTGCACTAGATATTAAAACCGGTGAGAGACAGTGGCACTTCCAGCTGATTCATCATGATATTTGGGATTGGGATAACCCCTCTGCGCCAGTTTTAGCTGATCTGCCGAATGGCCGTAAAGTTGTAATGCAGGTGACTAAGCAATCTTGGGTCTACACATTTGACCGTTTGACTGGCGAGCCAGTATGGCCTATCGAAGAGCGTCCAGTGCCAGCCGGTGACGTACCAGGCGAATGGTATTCGCCAACCCAGCCTTTCCCAACTAAGCCCGCACCTTTTGACCGACAAGGTGTTAGTGAAGACGATTTAATTGACTTCACGCCTGAGCTGCGCGCAGAAGCACTAGAGGCTGTGCAAACATTTCGCTTAAGCCCTAGCGTATATTCTCCCCCATCATTGGCTGATGCTGCTGACGGTACCGTGGGCACCTTGGCTCTACCTGACGCGATTGGTGGTGCAAACTGGGAAGGCAGTGCCGTTGATCCCGAGACCGGTATTCTCTACATCCCATCAAGAACCAATGTTGCTTTATTGTCTGTTGCAAAAGACGAAAGCTCAGACGTTGCGTTCAGTCAGTCTTATGGTGTGCGAGTGCCGCGTATTAAAGGTCTGCCGTTAGTCAAGCCACCTTATGGCCGCGTCACTGCAATTGATATGAATAGCGGCGAACACGTGTTTCAAGTGGCCAATGCTGACACCCCAGAGTCTATAGCCAATAACCGCGCTTTGGCCGGTCTAGATATTCCTCGCACGGGTGTCGCAACTCGTTCTGGTTTATTGCTGACTAAAACCTTGTTGTTTGTTGGTGAAGGTGTGGGCGGCAGTCCAAACCTTCGCGCGCTCGACAAGCGCACTGGCGACATTATCGCCACTATAGAATTACCAAATGCACAAACTGGTGTGCCAATGACTTATGAGAGTGACGGTAAGCAGTACATCGTTATGGTCGTAAGTGGAAGTGGCTCAGCGGCTGAAATAGTGGCTTATACACTGCCATAAATTAACATCTGGAGTAGTAATAATTATGCGAACATTAATTAATCGAGCAGTCGGACTTTCTGCGCTTTTACTCATAGGGCTGCCTGTTCAGGCAGCCACTTGGGTGCTAGACCCTGAAGAGTCCAGTGTGATTTTCCAATATAGCTTTGGCAATGATCCGTATGAAGGTGAATTCACAAATGTTGAGGCGATTTTTGAAATAGATCCAATGAGCCCAGGTGCATGTAATTTCGAAGTTACAATTAATATCGAAGACATCTCCATAGATTCTCCCGAAGCGCTGGACTACCTGCTTGATTATGAGCTGTTCGACGTCGATCAATTTCCGACTGCAACCTTTAAAGCGGAGAAGTGTAGCTTAGAGTCAATGAGTTCTTTCGTTTCAGAAGGCGCGCTGACGATTCGCGATCAAACCCACCCGCTAACGTTTCCATTCAACTTGGATGTTGATGCTAGCGGAGGCAAAATTCGATTCCATTTAACCAGTGAAGTAACTCTCAATCGGTTGGAGTACGGTGTTGGCCAAGGCTACTGGGCAAGCACAGCAGAAATTCCAAATGAAGTGACGATCAAGGTAGATGTCTACGCGGTTCAGCAGTAAATAAAACAGATTCTGTTACACATAGGTTACGTTAATGATTTCAACATTTTTTTATAAAACTCGTCTTTTCTCAGTGGTGTTTGCTTGCTCTGCATTTTTGGTCTCCTGCGACCGTTTGCTGACGCCGGATTTCGAAACTGATATGGCCGAGTTGAGCACTGGGCAGTACACATTAGACCCAGACCACGCGACATTACTTTGGAAAATAAACCATTTAGGTTTTTCTACTTTTATTGGCCGGTTCAATGCATTCGATGCATCCCTGGACTTTGATCCGGAAAATATTGGTAATTCTATATTGGAAGTAATTATTGATACCACGAGTTTGGATATTAATAATGCGGAGTTCTCTGAAGAGCTAAAGGGCCCTAACTGGTTTGATAGCGAGGCATTCCCGCAGGCGGTTTACAGAACGACTTCTTTGCTGTCGTCAAACGAAAACTCGTTTGTGTTTCAGGGTGAGTTGACCCTTCTTGGGGTCACAGCACCGGTGCCGCTTAATGTTGAGTTCCATGGTGGCGGCAGAAACTTTCTGACCCGTGCTAACACGATTGGATTTTCGGCGAATACTACATTCCAGCGCTCTGCTTTTGGTCTAGACCGTTTTACAAGCTTTGGTATAGGCGATGACATCGAATTAGAAGTTCATGTAGAGTTCCAAGAAAACTAGCAGATAGTAATTTTACCGCAGAGTCTTTCGGCAATGGCTTCACTGTTGTGAAGCCATCGCTTATATTAACCGTAACTCTCTTCATGCGCTTTGCTTGTTCTTAACGATTACAGAGAATCAACAAGTGCATTCGATGCCTACTAAACTCTCCCTCATTAAAACACTACTGGCCTGCTTTACTTGGCTACTGCCAGTTATTGCATTCGGCCACGGTGTCGATGAGTCTACTCAGCAGTTTTTGAGCTCCAATAACGGGGTGGCCATCGGTCCATTTTTGTACATTGGTGCCAAGCATATGGTCACGGGGTATGACCATCTACTTTTTCTAGTAGGGGTCATATTCTTTCTTTACCGTAGCAAAGATATTTTTATCTATGTGAGCTTTTTCACCTTGGGCCACAGCGCGACTCTCTTGTTGGGGGTTTACAACGACATTAACGTCAACGCCTTTTTGATCGATGGAATTATCGGGCTTTCTATAGTCTATAAAGGCTTTGATAACCTAGGCGGGTTTAAGCGGCTGTTTGGGTACCAACCCCACGCTAGAGGCGCGGTCTTGGTATTCGGTTTGATTCATGGATTTGGCTTGGCCACGAAGCTACAAGAGTTTAGCTTCGGTGGAGATGGGCTGCTGGCCAATTTAGTGGCATTCAATGTTGGCGTGGAAATCGGCCAGTTTATCGCGCTAAGTTTTATATTGATTGGGCTCAGTTATTGGCGAAGACATGAGAGCTATTTGAAATTCTCGGTAGCCACTAATTCGTTGCTAATGTGCGGCGGTGGCGTGCTGACATTGTATCAATTTACTGGTTATGTGATTAACACAGGAGTATGAGATGAGCGAGGCAGACCATCCTATTCATTCAGCTAAGACATTGGCCCGGGCGACTGCATTTGCCTGTTTTTCCGCAGTGCTAATATTTGTCGCACTGGTATTACCTGCTGAATACAACATCGACCCTACTGGAATTGGTAAGGTACTTGGGCTGACAGTGTTGGCGCCAAACAGCGAGGTATCTGCTACTAGCTCCGCTGCGGTCGATTCGCCTAACGCCGATCGCCGTGATGAAACGACAATAACACTTCCAGCTAAAAGTGGTCTGGAATACAAATTCCAACTCGCTCAGTATGCAAAATTGAACTATGAATGGTCCAGCTCCGGGCCCGAGCTGTATTTTGATTTACATGGTGAGCCGGACGGCGGCGAGTCGGGCTATTTTGAAAGCTATGGGGAAGCGACCTTGACGACAATGAAAGGTGCGATGACAGCGCCATTTACTGGGTCCCATGGCTGGTATTGGCGCAATAGGAGTGAAGAAGAGGTGACAGTGACTCTGATCACTAGCGGCAGCTATGAAATTATTGGACTAAAGTAGTGCGTAGTCTTTCTTTTCAGGGATATAGAAGTAGCGTGTCAATTGGAAATAACAAGCAGCTCAAGTATGCGCCGCCGCTTAAACTTTTTTGGGCGCGGGTTCAGTGCCTAGTCGCAAGGTTGAAAGTCTTCTTAAGTAACTTATTCTTCTAGGCCGGGGCGCAAGACATAAAGCCAGATGGGACACTGGATTCTGCTTGCTGACTAACGCTTAAAACCTTCGGCCATTAACACCTATCGTGATAAGCTTCGCCAATGTTAAGAAAGCTACTGCTAATACTGGTTACCCTGTCAGGAATGTCAGGGGTTGCTGCCCAAAATTCTGTCTCTGTGGCCTGTGAAACCACAGCGTCTGATGGTCCGATTCCGGTTTATGCCAGTTTCTTCATCAACTCATTCCGAGACTTTGACACGGTTACTGAGACCTATGTTGTCGACTTTTTTCTCAATTTGCGCTGGGAGGATGTGGTCTATCGAAATGCGGTGCCTAGCCCTTTAGCTGAGGCTCCTTGTTTCTACCCCCAGCCAACGTTTATCAATGGTGCTGTCAGCCAAGAAGAATCCTCCAACCAGCCGTTCGAAATAATATATTCTAATGACGACTACGGCATAGTTCAGTGGCTGTCTCGCTACACTGTCGTGTTTAATACCAATTTGAACCTCCGCAGTTTTCCCAATGACTCCCATGAACTGCCAGTTATATTAGAAGACTTTATTAGAGATCGAGAGCGGCTTGTGTTCTTTTATGAGAAGCCGAGGGGTCTGGAAGATGGCCCCCTAACGAAGTTGGAAGCGGGCGAGGGTATTCGCAATGCGAATGACGTTATTAACGAAGAATACCTCGGGCTGCAAGAGTGGGAGATAACCAATGTTCAGGTAGCCATTGAAGAGAACCCTTATTCGTTTTTCGACAATGCTATATTCTCTCAGTTTAGGTTTACCCTATCAGTTGAAAGAGACCCGTCGTTTTACAATTTCAATGTAGTTTTTATCATGCTACTGATTGTTTCCATGTGCTTCGCCGTGTTCTTCATTTCACCGGAAGATCTAGTCTCGAGGTTAAGCTTAGCGGTAACAATTTTTCTGTCCATAGTTGCTCACAACTATGTAGTGCAAACCACCTTACCCCACATCCCTTATTTGACAGCCCTTGATATCCAAATGATGTCCGCAAAAGTCATCGTTTTTCTGACGTTTTTTGAGAGTGTTATTGTCTACATTTTAGCCACAGGTTCCACAACTGGGATAGTAATTAGTGAAAACGACAATTTGGCGGGAACGATTGACCGAGTAACGAAGTACATATTTCCTATTGTAATTATTGGCATATTATTCATCGGTTAGATTAAACTCACTATTACGAGAACTAAAAGAACCCACTAATGTTTAAATCCTTTAGATTACTACCTGCTTGGTTAGTTTTATTTGCCCTTACAAGCTGCGCGACTTCGAGCAGTTTGCCTACGTTGTTTCCCGGCCAATTAACCGTAGCTCTGTACCCTGGGTTTGCCCCTGTTGTATTTCGTGACTCAAACAGTGAAGAAATAGTGGGTATCGATAAGGATGTGCTGCAAGCATTTGCTGACCAGTACGATTTACAGCTAATGATCGTTGAGCGGTCATTCGATGGTATATGGGAGCTACCCGCGCAGGGTGTGGTCGACATCGCCGGTTCGGGTATTTCAGAGTTAGAGTCAAGATTGGTTGAAGGCATGCTTTGGAGTGAACACTATTTCGAGGTTAGGCGTTCACTTTCAATTCGGGCTGAGGACAGTGAGCGGCTCAAAACCATTAATGACTTTGATGGGCTTAGTATTGCTTATACTCCGGGGTCAACGGGTGAGCTAGACAGCAGGAAGCGGGCATCGTCACTTGTTCACCTCCTGCCTTACGAAGATGAAGATCAAGCGATTGAAGATTTACGGACTCGCAAGATAGATGCGATCGCGAGGGGTGATGTGAGTAGTTTGTACGATGCTAAAGTCAACCCAGAGCTAAGTGTTGCCGACCGTCACTATTACGAACCAAGGGAACACTTTGTCTTTGCGCTACCCCAAAACAATGTTGAATTAACTAAGGCCTTGAACGCTTTCTTGATCGAAATGAATGCATCCGGAGCAGTCGACTACATTGTTGCCGACTACCTTGAAGAAAAATAGGGAGTTAAGCAATTGGATGCAAATCTTTTTGGCCACGCAGCAAACGTACTGTTCGGATTGGCCTACCTTGTTAAAGATATTTTATGGCTTAGGCTAATATCGTTAGTTGCTTGTCTGATAATGATCTTCTTCTATTACTTTTCTCCCGAGCAACCACTTTGGGTCGCAATCTATTGGAATGCCATTTTTATTTCGGTCAATGGTATTCGTTCAATTATGCTACTAATGGAGCGTAATCAAGCAAGATTCTGGGATGCGGATCTTGATATGTATACGACACTATTCCGCCATATGTCACCTATTGAGTTTTCAAAAGTTCTCAAAACAGGTCACTGGAAATACTTTCGTCCAGAATCGGTCATATTGAATGAGGGTGAAAAGCCGGACGCTCTTATACTTTTGTACAGTGGCACCGCAACTGTACAAAGAAGTAACGATAACCGCAGCGTTGAATTACAAGGAGGTACATTTATCGGCGAAATGTCGATGTTGACCGATGGCCCTGCATCCGCGAGTGTTTATGCAGGCTCTGAAATTCGAGCGTTTTGTTGGCCGCGGAAAAACCTCGATGCACTGTTTAAAAAAAACCCCCATCTTAAGGCGTCCTTTCTCATGGTGATCGCCTCAGATATGGCTCACAAGTTACGCTTTGAACGATAGGCCTGAGTGGGTGCAGTTAGCCCGCTAGCGCGTCTTTAAGCAGAAGCCTTAAGACAACTCACCTCTCACTGCCTATTGCCATCCCCGCAGCTGACGATAACTGTAAGATCTAAGCCAAAAAGATCTTTGATGTGTTCAGCCTCAAGAAAAAATTAGCTAGCCAAGGGAATAATTCTTTTGCGGCTAGTCACCATGAAAAGGCGACCGGTAGTGCTGCACAGTTTCAATTAGTCGATGCTAGGGCAGGCACGACCCAGCTACTAAAAGTACAACAGGCTATCCAGCTTGCTAATAAAAACAGCAAGCGGCGCAAGCATGTCCAGTCACAGAAGGCCGCAGAAACGCGTGCCAAAGCGGGCTCTGAGCAAAGGGTGCTTGCCTTTGGTGCGAATTGGGAAGTGCTCGAGGTGGCGGACTATTTGAGCCGGCATCAGCTTCGAGGGTACAAGCTAAGCAGTACTGCAGGTAAAACAATTAAGACGCTAACTGACGGTTCGATCATCTTGATCGATGTAAATCAGTACTGGCGTCATGAGAGCGCCACGGAAGAGGGGGCTTACTACGATGCATCTCACACCATTAGTGGAGACAGCGCCAGGACTCATTTTTGGACTAAAAAAGGCCATTCACTGCATCAGTAAGTGTTCAGAGCCAGCTCGCTTCTCTGCTTAAATCCAGCCACCTGCTACAGTGTATGCTTTGCCTAGTAAGGGCTTGGTGGCATTCTTTGGCAATATTCCTTGCGCATTGCAATCAATGGGGTATACCCTACCAAATAGGAGATAGCGGTAGTTTTTTGAGACATAATTCTTACATAAATTAGTCTCTTATAAGAATAACGTGAAGAGAAATCGAACTATGCGCAGGCCATCTTTGACAGTTTAGGCAAGCTATTCAAGTTGAGCTATCAAGTTCAGGCATTGATCTTAATCGACGGAATATAATCAAGTAAATCATGTTGTTATGATAAAGTCACAAAGCCAACAAGGGGCGGGCGAATCACAGGCCGCCGCACAGCGTCGCCGCAGAGACTCTCAAGCCACGGCGCAGCTCAAGTCTTTTAAAGCAAAGACAGGGTCTCAGGGAGCTGAGGCAGAAAACGTGTCACTGGCACTTAATAATAGTTCACCGGCGCTGATGCAGCGCAAGAGTGTTAACTCACTTCAACACAGCCCTCATAGTATTGCCCAACTCGAAAAAGCCCGTGCGCTTCAATTAAGGGCCAACAGCAAAATTCTGCAAGAAAAAGCAGACGTGAGTCAGCGAGTTGAAGAAGAGGAGCTGATGCAGGGGAAGTTTGAAGCTGCCCAGCTAATGGAAGAAGAAGAGCTACAAGGTAAGTTCGAATCGACTCAATTGGCGGAAGAGGAAGAGCTCCAGGGTAAGTTCGAATCGACTCAATTGGTGGAAGAGGAAGAGCTCCAAGGTAAGTTCGAATCGACTCAATTGGTGGAAGAGGAAGAGCTACAGGGTAAGTTCGAATCGACTCAATTGGTGGAAGAGGAAGAGCTACAGGGCAAGTTCGAATCGACTCAATTGATGGAAGAGGAAGAGCTGCAGGGCAAGTTCGAATCGACTCAATTGATGGAAGAGGAAGAGCTCCAAGGTAAGTTCGAATCGACTCAATTGATGGAAGAGGAAGAGCTACAGGGTAAGTTCGAATCGACTCAGTTAAAGAAAGATGCTGATTCATCCAGCGAGAATAAGACCGGGCTACCTGATAATTTGAAATCAGGCATAGAAGCGATGTCAGGCGTATCAATGAGCGGAGTCAAGGTTCATTACAATTCTGACAAGCCAGCTCAGCTCAATGCCCATGCTTACGCTCAAGGGCAGAATATTCATGTTGCCTCAGGTCAAGAAAAGCACCTGCCCCACGAAGCATGGCATGTGGTGCAACAAGCCCAAGGGCGTGTCAAACCGACAACGCAGATGAAAGGTGGCGTGAAGGTTAATGATGATCCGAGTCTTGAAACTGAGGCCGATGTTCAGGGTGCAAAGGCTATGCAGCACAAAGCCGTAAACCCACGCCACGAATCCGAAAATTAACTATTACTCAGATCACTATTGAATTGAAAGTCGGCTATAACAATGAAAGATCGCTCCAACAACGATTCCGCTAACCGCTCCCACAGCCCTGCCAGTGAGAGCGCCGCTATAACTACGAAAGCTAACAGCACTTCTTATCAAATAGATGATCGCAGAGCCGCGTCTGTTATGCAGCGCAAATTCAGGAACCTTGCGAACGGTCTCGCTTCAGCCAATATTATTCAGCAAAAAACTAACCCACCCAACTTCCAATCCAACACAAAGCCTTTTACTCAAGAATCCGAGTAATGCATTTAAGTGTCTCAGTATGGGCATCTTGCTAAAGGCAGAGTTGTTTAGTTGACTGGAGCGTTGCTGGTTTTTCGAAACAGCAGGTTTCGGATAATCTCGGTGCTTTCGTCATTGGGCCGAATCCCAAGCTCCATATTCAGCAGGTGGCTTAAGTTATTGTAAGCTTCTATGGCTTTGGTGTTCTTGCCACTGGTTGCCAACAATTCAATCAATTTGTGATATCCAGACTCATCCAATGGGTCTAGCGTGATGAAACGATGGGCATGATGGAGCGCTAAATCGTAATCTGCTTTCTCTGTGTATTTCTCTATTAGGCGACCAAGCACTATGAGCTCATAGCGATGAAATACCTCTCGCCTATTACATAGCCACTCATAGAACAGCTCGTTTTCAGTGAGAGTGCTTTGTTCCATGAAATCACCGCGATAAAGCGATGTTAGATGCTCCAAGTGATCAATAGTTAAAGAGCTATTAGGTCGCAGCGAGTGGTCAAAGGCGCCCGCTAGCTCGGCTGCATCAAGATAGAAATCGCTGTCAGGATTAAACCGAATGCTAGTGCGGTTAACAATTAGGTAAGGCACGGTATTGTGTTTGTCTTTGAGGCCCTCTCTCAATTTGAATAGCGCATAACGTAAATTGCTGCGGGCATAAGCATCAGACAGATCCGGCCAAAACAACTCCGCAAGCACTTCTCGGCGGTGGGGTCGATTGCTCTCGACCGCCAAATAGGCCAACAAGGCCTCCACTTTTTCGTAAAACACATCATCTAGAGAGTTCTCACCCAGATTAAGTCGGGGAGTTCCTAGAAGGCTAAGCTTTAAGTGCAGACCTGGCATGATAGTCGAATTTCTTCTTATTAATGAGGAGCATGGATCATACATGAATTCGAATTTAATGGTCAAACTAACGCGTACAAATGATCAACAAATGATAAATAAACGATAAAACAACGTATATAAAACGCCCCACTAGCGGTAAACACACTCTATAACAACGTCTAGCAAGCGTAGGACGAACGCTGGGGTAACGTTGCGGTGCTAATGTGCTTCTACGAAACAACCTGAGCCACTAGACGTAGTGTTTCAAACAAAAAGTAGATCAAACACTTGGTCCAATTATCGAAAGCAGTTATTAAAGATTGCCCGTCTGATTTCTTTTTGAGAGATCAGCGCTCTTCGCTATGGCGTGAAAATTTCACTTTAGCTCACGGAAGATCGGCATGATTAATTCAGCCATAACCATTATTGCTAACGAGTTGAATTACTCGCTGCAAAAGACCTTCAGGCTGGATGAAGATATAGTCGTGGTGTCGAACACGGTGGAACAAGATGGCAGCTTGCCTTTGCAAGCAGCCAACAAGGTCGCGGTAAGCCTAATAAATGTTGAGAGAGATACTTTCTCGAAAAGCATGCGCGGAACTGGCCCCGGATTTGCCAGATCGGTCGTAGGGTTTGAACCGGTTTATCTGAACTTGTACATCCTAGTTTCAGTTTGCTTCGGTGGAAATAATTATCAAGAGTCCATGAAGTTTTTGTCGAACGTGATTGCCTTTTTCCAAAGGCGACCGATTTTTGATCATTCAAATACTCCAGATATGGACGACCGCATCGAAAAGCTTGTACTTGATCTTGAGAATCTCTCGATCCAAGAACTAAGTAATATGTGGGGAATTTTAGGCGGGAAGTACTATCCGTCAGTGCTATACCGCGCGCGGGTGGTTATCGATCCTGGTGACATTAGAGATCAAGCTGTGACGATAAGTGCGACGCCAGAAACGAGTTTTGGCAGCTAACAATTAAGAGTTTTAGAGATGGGTCAATATAAACCAATGTTCAACATTAGTATGGAACATACCTATTTTAGCGATGGCAAACTCACGGGCGTAGAGCTGGTGCCGACAGCCGAATCCGCAAAAATAATGAGTAATGCGAACTTGGTGCTACGCAAGCGTCAAGACGGCGTTACTGTATTTTTCGACAATGACTACATTGACGCTCTTAGGCTTTATGCAGAAGATGAAACTGACCCACTGCGCTTAAACTTTGAATGTGAAATAGACAACAGCAATTTCCAAAATTTCACAGCGGCATCGGCATTTGCTGCGAACAAAACCCTATTCTTTGATTCGAAAGCTACAGACGGCGCAATATTTGGCAAAAAGTATCTTCATTTAGACGATCACGTATCAGAAATCGACCTAGCTGAAAACTTTACCAATCAGCGAGCATTGAATGCGTCCCATGACAGTGTTTTGTATTTTTCTCAAAGCCGAGCATTGCTATTTAACAATGAACAAACAGCTTTGAATCCTAGCGGCAAGGAAAAGCTAAACCCAGAGGATGCTCAACAGCGCGCTAACCTCGGTCAGAATGCAGCTAGCGCCTCAGGCAGTCCAAGCAGCAGACGCCAGCCTTCACTTGGCTTGGTAAGCATTAGCGTGACGCCTCAAGAACTAACCCAGCTAAGCGAAAGCTCAGCGCTTGCTTACAACGACTATCACATTCGCTTCAAAGCCCGTGAAACCCATTGGAAATATGTGCTAGTGGGCGATGCGAATCGTGAGGGTGCCTTCATAAAGGATGTCAACGGCGAAATGGAGTTTGACTATCTGGGTGAAGAGATGCTGGCAGATGGACGCTTAGGCAAGGTCTTTTTGTCGCAGCAAGCAATAGCACTAAAAGACCGAGCTAAGGCTAAGTTTCAGCTATTGGTTCCAAAGAACAACAGAATTAAAGTTTTAGTGAATCGATTGGCAGTAGCATCCGCTAAGCGAATTAATAAAGTGAAAGTAGCAGATAAAGAACTTTTTGTTTC